>NZ_JAWOTE010000003.1:0-29068 GCF_033338695.1 Vibrio sp. Vb1166
AAAATGTTACGTCCTTTAGTCCTAGGGTGTGCGATTGCGTTTGGCTCAACATACGCAATGGCAGAAGCGGTTGATTTAAAACAAAACATGAAACAGATGAAGATGGAATTCAAACAGGCGGCGGAAGCGTCTGATGTTGAAACCATGAAATCTGCGATTGATAGCTTGCAAGCGATTGTTGAACAATCTAAGCGTGGTAATTACCCACCAGAGAAGTTTGATACTTACTTAGAAGGCTTTAACAAGCTGACGGTAACGCTAGATAAGATTGAAGCGGATCTTGATGCGGGCAAGCTACAAGAAGCAAAAGCTCAACTGCGTGAAATCGATAGTCTTCGTGAAGAGTACCACGACAAGCGCAATCCAAGCATTTGGAGCAAGTTGTTCGGCTAATTATCTACTGAGCGGAGCATTTGCTCGTGGCAGTGGGTTACGCGTTATCTCTAAGTAATGAATGAACACATTATCAGCCTGCCATTTCGGCGGGCTTTTTTGCGCCTGTCAATCGATGCATTCAAGAAAACCTGTGAGGTAGCAACCACTTATTGATACTGTTTTTTGAGCTATCACTCAAAATTGGTTACGCTGTGTGAAATTTGTTAAGTCACCGTTATGCGTAGATTAATTCCTTTTTACCGCTCGATGTTATTTGCTAGTGCTCTCAGTTGGGTGCTAGTGACGCTGATGCCTGTTATCAATGCTCATGGTAACAGCATGGGCGTGTGGGCGACGCTATGTACGCTTAACGGATTTGAGTTGGTCCAAATAGAAGGGGGCGACAATTCGGTCAGCCACAAAGGCAAGCCCTGTCCGTTTAGCCACTTCTCGACTTTTCATCACGATACACTTCCAACGACACCGATACTTTCAAGACAGAGCTTGGTGACTTCTGACAGCTACGCTTATTTGGCTCTAAGTGTGCGATTTGAAACACCAGTTCCTAGAGCGCCGCCAGTTTCCCTTTTCTCATAACAAAAACAATTACACGATACCCAAGTAACCTCGAGATGCTTGGTTCAGCGAGAATGACTTGGTTTGTAGACGCGGCGGCGATTTAAAGGTCTAGTGGGTCTAAATCAAGATATCGACAACAAAGTATACAAGCCAAGACAACTCGCCCTTCGGGAGCGTGTCATTGCTCCGATTGCTGCTTCAAACAACTTGGAAAGAGTTGTCTATTACACAGCGTTGTTTTCTTTGCACTCGAATCAATGACAACGCTCTGAATCCAGCATCTTGAAGTCACTTGGGTATATAGCCAACAACACTGCCACTTCGAGCAGTGGTACTCCCAAATCTAAGTCAATTAGCGCCGCATACGAATGTGTATGTGCAGGATGCGTTTGACTGAATTTGGGTGTTCAACAATGAAAAAAGGAAAATACACATGTTGAGAAACTCGGCAAAGCCTCAACTCAAGGAAGCCTCACGCTTAAAATCCATCTACTTTATGACGTGGCGATGGCACTTTTACGCAGGTTTGTTCGTCATTCCATTTATGCTCATGCTTTCCCTCACGGGGTTGGTGATGTTGTTTGATGACGAAATCGAATTGGCTCGATACGAAGCGACATTACAAGTTTCACCACAAGAGCAAATGGTTCCCGTCTCTGTACAATTAGAAACCGTAAAGCAGGCCTACCCCGATTTTAATGTCACTCAATTTGTACCTGCTAAAACGGCCGATATTGCCAACCGCTTCTCGATTCAAAACCAAGAAGGCAGCTCACTGATTGTTGCAGTAAATCCTTATACAGGAGACGTACAAGGCACCATTAATCGTGGTGATAGCATCTATGAACTGATGAACAGCATTCACGGTACGTTGCTCATCGGAGACTTAGGCGACCGTTTAATTGAAATCGCCGCCAGTTTAGGCATTTTACTGTTGGTGTCTGGTTTGTACCTGTGGTTACCAAGAGACAACGCAAGCCGTGCTGGCTTTTTGAAAATTCGTTTTGGCAGTGGAACTCGTATTTTGATGCGAGATCTGCATGCGAATTTAGGTGGTGTGCTATCAATTGTTCTGTTGTTCTTTTTGATTTCAGGTCTGTCTTGGGCTGGGATATGGGGCGCGAAAATGGTGCAAGCTTGGAATACCTTCCCAACCTATTACACATGGGGTGAGAAACCGGAATCGACACTGACACACAAAGACCTGAATCATGGTGCATCAGAAGAGATGCCATGGAACTTAGAGCTTGCTGCTGTGCCTGAATCGAAAGACAAACCCGCTCATGATCATGCCAATATGAAGGAAGATATGGCATACGCAGGCAACCATGATGCGCTCTCCATTGATGATATTGTCCTCAAAGCTGAAATGATGGGCTTCACTGGCTATAAGCTGTTTTTGCCACGCTCTGAGACGGGCGTTTACACTGTTGCAGCTAACTCCATGGGTGGCGATATCTCCGACCCAAGACAAGATCGCACCAGCCACTTTGACCAGTATTCCGGTCGCTTGTTGGTGGATGTAACGTGGCAAGATTACAGTTTGTTTGCCAAGTTCATGGCGGCAGGTGTGTCATTGCACCAAGGCGATGTCAGTGTGCTTAACAAAGTGCTCAACGTAATGTTCTGTTTGGCGTTCATCTTAATCTCAATCACAGGTGTGGTGATGTGGTGGATTCGTAGACCAAGTCGCAGTGCCGCATTGGGGGCGCCACCTAAGTTCCAGCAAGACGGCATTTGGAAGCTTGGTTTAGTAACGTTGGTGGTATTGGGTCTGGCGTTTCCGATGGGCGGTTTGGCGATTGTTACGGTTCTCGCTCTGGATTGGCTGCTGTTTAACCGCGTTGAGAAGCTAAAAACGGCGTTGCGTTAGCAATACAGAAAAGAGTGGAATAGTAAAAGAGCCAGCGAAGTGCTGGCTCTTTTTATTTCTGGTAAATCTCCAGCGGCAAGCCATCTGGGTCTTGGAAGAAGGTAAAGGCTTTGCCTGTGAATTCGTCAATACGAATTGGCTCAACTTCAACGTCATTCGATTCTAGGTAGGTTTTCACCTGTTCAACATCATCAACCAAAAAAGCGAGATGCCTTAGCCCTTGTGCTTCAGGAAAGCTCGGTCTCTCTGGTGCGCCCGGAAAGCTAAACAGTTCAACTTGGCTGCCGTCAGGTAAAGCGAGGTCAAGCTTGTATGAGTCTCTGGCTTCGCGATAGTTCTCAGCAATGACTTTCAATCCCAACACTTCAGTGTAAAAGCGTTTTGACCTTGAGTAATCGTTGCAAATGATCGCGACGTGATGAATGGCATTAAACATGGTTAGTGTCCTCGGAGACTAAATGTTCCTTAACGAAGTCGATAAATACGCGCAGGCGAGCAGGCATGTATTTGGTTTGCGCATACTGCATCGCGATAGCGCCGTGGTAGTTACTCTTGATCATCCAATCCGGTAGTACCTCCACCACTTCACCTTGCTCTAACGCGTCTTTGATCACGAAATCATGGAAGATCCCAATTCCCAAGCCAGACTTAACCCCATTCAAGCGCATTTGAGAGTGGTTGACGGCGTAACGCCCGCTTACTGCAATCGAATGAAAGGCTTCCTCTTTAAAGAACGACCAGATGTTGTCTTTGTCGTTCTCGGCAAGGTAAATACAGTCGTGTTGCTCAAGCTCGGTTGGATGCTCAGGCATACCGTGTTTGGCTAGGTAATCAGGAGAGGCACATAAAACGAGATTGGTCTTGCTGATCTCTTTGAGTACCAGGTTTTCGTCGGGTTTGTCGGTGAGCTTAAACGCGACATCAATACCTTGGCGGAAAAGATCGATCTCACCATCTGCTGCACGCAGCTTAAGCTGTATGTTTGGATAACGTTCTAGGAATGGCAACACAAACGGTTGAAGCACCGAATTAAGAAATGCTTCTGGGGCTGCCACTGTGAGTGCGCCTGTTGGCTCAGCATGATCTTCTGCAGATAACTCAACGGCTTGCTGCGCGGCATTCACCATTGCGATGCTTTGGTCGTAAACCTTTTGCCCAGCTTGAGTAATGATCAACTTACGAGTCGTGCGCTCAAACAGTTTCACCGAGAGGGCTTGCTCTAATCGCGTGATCAACTTACTTAAAGCCGATGGCGTTACGCCGAGTTGTTTAGCAGCAGCGGTAAAACTGCCTTCGTTTACCACCAAGATAAACGAAGCAAGATCAGGAAGTAGGGCAATGAGTTTTGGATTAACCATAATTGTTCAGTTCTGCGCAGCGGAATAACGATATTGTCTGGTACGGTTTCACGAGGTTCAAGTGTCACCGTCTCGCTTTAACGATATTTGGCCAAAAATGCATTGAGTGCAGGCAAGCCAGATTCACCAGTATGGTATTGCTGCCAACAGTGATAAATGGCCGTTTCGTGGTCTGCAATCAACTCGATAGCTTCTCGCTCAGCGATTGAATACTGCTGTGAAGCTTTCACTTCTTCATGCCACTCTCGATACTTGACCTCATAAGGTTCTACCCACTTCAGAAGAGTCGCCACCAACTCTTGCCATGGTAAACCAATCCACTTGGTTGCATCTGCCAAGCCTTTATCCAACATCTCTTGGTATCGACTTTCGATATCCATGCCATTTGTCAGCAGTACAGGTTTGAGTTTTTCTGCGGTGAGTTCTTCCACTTTAATCAAGGTTTGCCACAGCGTTTGTTGTTCACTTTGGGCGTAATGGCTCAAGTAGTGGTTGAAAAAAGCGATGCCGTAGATTTCGCCATAGTAGGCAGACAGAACGTTATGAATCATGGTGAGAATCGTGATTTAAACAGAGAATACCGCATTGTAGGAGGGGAAAGCGCGACGTGTAAATACCTGATTAAGAGTAAAAAAGTGCTGCTGACAGAATTCGAACAAAACTTGTGAGAATTTTATGAGAATTCGATGAAGTTGCTGATAGATTTGCTCGTCATTCTTAGAGGCAAGAACGCAAAACGTTCGAAACGTAATGCTTAACCTACTCAAGTCACGAACAAAGAAGTAAAGCCGTACAGATGGGCTTGGGTAGTTCAACCCTCATTAAAGGATGGAATCACAATGAAAAAACGTACCCAACTCGGACTCGTCATGACTTCAGTCGCTATGGCACTAGGCTCTGCATCAGTGAATGCGGCGGAATTGGAAATCACCGTGACAAACGCAACCAAAGGCATCTACTTTACGCCTCTTATTGTTGCCGCACATGGCTCTGATCTTCAAATGTTCAGAACGGGCCAAGCAGCAACGCCTGAACTAGAAGCAATGGCAGAAGGCGGTGATATCTCTGGGCTTGCTAGTGTGATTGGTAACGCTGGTGGTGCGGTGGTAGAGAACCCTGCTGGTGGCATTTTGAACCCAGGTGTGGCAACCACCTTCACCTTGGATAGTGGCGACCACGGTTATCTTTCTCTGAGCGCGATGTTGCTGCCAACCAATGACGGTTTTGTCGGTCTAGATAGCTGGAAGATTCCAACGGAAGCGGGTACATACCGAGCAACGCTAAGAGGTTACGATGCTGGTACAGAAGCGAACGATGAGCTTGCGTCTAGCATGCCAAACCCACCTTTCATTACCTTTGGTACTGGCGGCACAGGCGTTGAAGCAACGGTAACTAACGACAAAGTTCACGTGCATCCGGGTAACCTTGGTGATAGCGACCCATCTGGCGGCATCAGTGACTTAGACAGCAGTAGCCATCGTTGGTTAAACCCAGTCGCAACCATCACAATCGTTGTGAAGTAAGGGGGATGTATGAAATACAGAATCTTACTAGTAGCAGCTTCAGTCGGCTTGCTCGCCGGTTGTCCAAGCGATGATGATAACGATGTAGTGAAATCGTACCGCTACACCGTCAACGTGGCGAACTTGACTGCGAATCAACCTATGTCTCCGCTCGCGGTACTCACTCACAATGGTGACTACCAACTGTTTGAAATTGGCCAAGCGGCATCTGTTGAACTTGAGCATCTTGCCGAAGGCGGTAGTAACGCAGAGCTAATTGAATTGATGAACAGCAATGACAGTGTTTACCAAGGTATTTCGGGTAATGGATTGGTGTTGCCGGGTGCATCGGACGAAGTCACCATCACGGTTGACCCTAGTCGTTACGGTTACTTGTCTGTGGCGTCTATGTTCGTGAATACCAACGATGCCTTTGTTGGCGAAACGGGGCTATCGCTCAAATCGCTCGCAGTGGGTGAAAGCTATGAAATGAGCATGAACGTTTGGGATTCTGGCACGGAACTGAATGATGAGCTTGCCGCAACCATTCCCGGCCCAGCAGGAGGCGGTGAGGGTTTCAATGCCGCTCGCAATGACAGCAATGACGTTGTTGCTTTCCATTCGGGCGTTGTTAGCCAAGATGATGGATTAGCAAACTCAGCACTCTCTGCGAACCATCGTTTCTTGAACCCAGGTGCGAAAGTCACCATCACTCGAGTCGAGTAACACAGGCTCCGATGACGTCTCCTTTCCAAAGCGCTTGTAGCCGAGCGCTTTATCCCTCATGGCGTCATCGGAACCTTTTTTGAAAGAATTTCTAATTTGTTCCGGTCATGTGCAAAGTGAGGATAATCGAAGGCAAGGAAAGGACCATGGAACAACAGGCTATCAATTTAGTCGCGAACATCTTGTTGGTGGAAGATGACGATGATTTGGCAGAACTGGTTCAGATGCATCTCAAGTTTCAAGGACACAAAGTATCGCGAGCCACAAATGTCGCCGATGCTAAAGCGCAATACCAGCAACAACCCTTTGATTTATTGATCCTTGACCGAGGTTTGCCAGATGGTGATGGTCTAGACATCTGCCATTATTTGCGTCAGCAACAAGATTGGAGCCCAGTGCTCATGCTGACAGCCAGAGACGGTGAAATGGATAAGGTTGACGGTTTAGAAGCGGGCGTTGATGACTACATCACTAAGCCATTTAGCGTATTAGAATTCCAAGCACGAGTGCGAAACGTGCTGCGCAGAGTCAGCCAAACCGCAGAAGCCAAAGTAGCGAATGGAGTCCTCGACGATGCGATGGACTTTGGTCCGCTGAGAATTATTCCGGAGTTGCACCAAGTATCCCTAAACGACAAAGATGTCACTCTTACCGCGACAGAGTTTACTTTGCTGCAGTTTCTCGCGACTCGTCCGGGCAGAGTCTACAGTAAAGATGAATTGCTCGATCACGTTTGGAACACTAGCCATTCTGGTTATCACCACACTGTGTGTAGCACCATAAACCGTTTACGCAGCAAGTTGTCGTTGTCTGATTCTGATCACCACTTCATTCAAACTGTTTGGGGTGTTGGGTATAAGTTTCAACCAAGACACTAATGCAAGAAAGTAAGTCAAGACAGTAAGTCGGCAGTTGTTTTCACCGTCATTTTTCAATCATCACGGGTGTTTCAGAAACATCGCTGTTTAAGGAGGCGATAGGATGAGCTTCAAATCTCGCTTAGTGGTATTTACTAGCTTGTGGTTTTGCCTCGCGGCGGTGGTGATTGCACTGACTTACAATTGGCAAAAAGAAACCATTGAGTTACGCACTAAGCAAAGCCTACATAAAGAGCTAGCCAGCCACATGCGTGATGATAATCCGCTGATGATCGGGACGGATTACAACCCTAAAGCGCTCAAGTCGATTTTTCACACGCTCATGCTGATCGGCCCTGACTTTGAAATCTACTTCCTCGATAGCCAAGGCAATATCACCACCCATGCAGCACCAGAAGGAGCGGAGATCATGGGAGCGGTGGATCTCAATCCCATTAAGCAATTCTTAAATGACCAGCCTTTTCCTATTTTGGGTGAAGACCCACGTAATCGTGGTGAACACAAAGTCTTTTCTGTCGCAGCGATAGAGGAATTAGGCTCTACGGTCGGTTATCTCTATGTGGTGATTGGTAGTACCCGACATGACGCCATTGCCAATGCTCAAGTCGATACTCCTTACATCGCGCTGGCAGGATTGGTCTTAGTGTCCATTTTAGGCTTTGCTCTTGGAGCTTATGTACTGGTCAAACGTAGCCTATTGAACCCAATTGAGCGCGTGACCAAACAACTTCAACAGCAAGCTGAACATGATTTCCGCCTGCAACCTGATTTTACTCACCAAGTGCCGGAGCTCGTGCCGATTGCGCACTCTTATCAGATGATGGCGAAGCACATTCAGCAACAGTTTTTACAGTTGGAGTATCAATCGTCTCATCGTCGTCAAAGCTTGTTGCAGCTTAGTCACGATTTAAAAACGCCGTTATCAAGCGTGCTGGGTTATTTGGAAACATGGCGTTTGCAACATCCGGAATCCGATCCTTTGATTGACGTCGCTTTCCGAAATTGTGAGAAGCTCTCAACTCAATTGCATTCTCTATTAGACGCCGCACGCAAAGAAGCTCCAATGCCAAACTACGAGTACCGCCCCGTAGATCTGGGCGCTTTGATGGCAGAATGTGCTGAAACGATGCAGAGCCAGTTTTCTCGTAAAGAAGTGGTGTTGAAAGTGGATATCGATAGCGAAATCCAAACCGTGGGTGATAAGGGGCTATTGGAGCGGTTGGTGCTTAACTTACTTGAAAATGCCTTACGCCACAGCCCAATTGGTTCGGAAGTGCATTGCCAAGCGCATTTGAGTGAGGATAAGTCGCGTATCCACTTTACCTTCGTCAATCACATTGAGGAAGAAGCGGAGGGCGGTTCTTTGGGGATCGGGACGAAGATTGTCCAATCGATCTTAATGCTTCACCACAGCTACCTTGAGACCAATGCGACATCCTCTCAGTATCAACAGAAGTTCACACTTCTCGCAATCTAAAGAGAAGTGTGAGACATAAGTTAATGTTTATTCAATAACACCACATACGACGCGAGCGCCGCCACCACCTAGCTTACTTGGGTGATCGGAGTGATTGTCACCACCTGCATGGATCATTAACGCTCGACCTTTTAAATCCGATAATTTTAGGCGAGGCGCGACAACGGGCTGATTGGCATTGCCGTCCATGTCCACATAGAGTGGAGGCAAGTCGCCTAAATGATTGTCATCGGTCCAAGGATAGCCATGCTTCCCTGTGTTGTTAGGATCATAATGGCCACCTGCTGCGCCGCCTAATACGGTTTTGTCATCCTTTTCTATGCTATCGCAAGATGGATTAGTGTGAACATGGAAACCGTGCACACCTGCTGACAAACCTGATAATTGAGGCGTAAAAACAACGCCATAATCACTTTGTGAAATCTCAATGGTACCCGCACTCTCATTGGTGTTGAGAGCAGTCATTTCTACCGTTTTTGCTAGCACGTTAGGGGCGGCGACAAGAGCGGATGCAACTGAAATGCATAGCAATCCTTTTAACATGGGACCTCCTTCTTTTAGGGTGTACGCTCAAGCACATATTAGTGAAAACCTGTTTTACTTATGTATGTTGAGCGGTGAGTTTATGTCATAGAGTGATGTGTATCACTTTATGGTCTTAAACTGATATCTCGATCCGAAATCAGCTTTCTTTTATTTAGTCTTAACATGTTGAGATCGTTAAGATATAAAAAGAATAGACGCCAATCTTAAAATAGCCTGAATATTTTTAAATTAACGCAAAGTTAAATTTTTAATGACTTTATAACAAAGCTCATAATTGTTTTATAAAGAATTTGGTGGAATTGTCCGCAATAAAGAATAATCAAATTAACGAATATATTAATGTGAACATTGTTGTTTATAGATTTGTGGTCAAACTGTTGCTTATATCATCAAATAAGATAAAAAATTGGAACTAAAGTCACTTAATGGCAGAGGAAAAAATTAAACTCTGATTGTAATGGGTAATAATGTTTTAGTAACAGATAGTTACGCACTTAAAATTAATAATATGGCTAATTTCCGACAAGGATTGAAAAAGATGAAAGACAAGGAATCTATTCAGACTAATAGCAGCCGCCGTAATTTTCTGAAAGGCGCAACAGGAGCTGTTGTTGCTGGTGTGAGTGCTTCCGCTTTCTCAGGCGTAGCTCAAGCACGAGAACAGAAAATTGATTGGAGCAGCCGCGGGCTAGGTAGAAAACACGATAAGCGCTTCTGGCGTAAAGTGCGAAGACAGTTCGTTTTGGACAAACGAACCACTTACATGAACATTGGTACAACAGGTTCAATGCCAAAACATGTTCTTGAAGATTACGAGCATAACAACAAGCTAGTGGCTAAATATCCTTGGGATATGAAAGGCAAATTTGGCTCTTGGCCTTATGTTTCAGAGATGGTTAAAGACGTCGCACCAGGTTTTGGTGCTAACCCAGAAGAGATCATTCTCAGCCGCAACACTACTGATGGCTTATGCTCGATCATTAATGGCTTACACTTTGAACCAGGTGATGTGATTCTAACGACACACCATGAACATATTGCTGCAACATCACCTATGAACGTAGCGAAACATCGTTTTGGTGTGGATGTGGTAGAAATTCAACTACCAGTATTTACTGGTACCGAAAACGTTTCTGAGCAAGATTACATTCAAGCGTTCCGAGACGCGCTTGATGCGAATCAAAACGTTCGCCTAATTGTTTTCTCTCATATCACATACAAAACAGGAACCGCGCTACCAGCAAAAGCCATTTGTGCTTTAGCAAAAGAGTATGGTGTACCTACTCTTGTTGATGGCGCGCATACGGTCGGTATGTTTGACCTTGATTTCCACGATATGGATTGTGATTTCTATGCAGGATCTGGTCATAAGTGGCAGTGTGGTCCGGGTGCGACAGGTATTCTGTATGTTCGTGATAACGGTAACCGTTTGAATGAGTATTGGAGTGACCGAGAGAACCCGTTATGGTCGATCAACTCCTCACTTTCTCATGCTGATTACCTAGGTAAACAGCTGCAAATGCAATACATTGGTAACGATAACTATCCTGCGAAACAAGCACTAGTTGATAGTTGCAAAATGTGGGATGAGATTGGTCGAGACCGTATCGAAGAGCGAGTTGTAAGCCTTGGTAGTTTATGTAAAACCTTGCTTCAAGAGTACTTACCACAAGCCAAAATGTATTCACCAAACGTGGAAGGCTTAACCAGTGGCTTAACGACGGTTAATCCGTTCTCCGATGTAACTAATGAAGAGATACTGACGGAATTCCGAGATCGTTTACGTGAAGAGTATGGTTACATCATCCGTACGACTAGCTTTAAGCTGCATAAGGATGATGACTTTGATACTTACGCGCTGCGTATCTCTACGCATTTGTTCCATGACGAACAAGATGTGGAAGGGCTCGTAGTGGCGATGACGAATTTGTATTACTCGTCGTTCTAACATCGTTGTTTATCACTCAAGCGCCCATTATTGGGCGCTTTGTGAAAGGTAAGGATATTATTATGTCAGTCATAACATTCAAAAGAACTTTAGCGACGGTGGCGCTCATGGTTACCTCTGTTGCGTCGTCTGCCGCTTGGTCAGACGATTTACAACAAATCCGTGAACGCGGTGTACTGCGTCACATTGGTGTCCCGTACGCTAACTTTGTCTCCTATATTGAACAAGGTGAAGTGGAAACTTTGACTGGCTTAGATGTAGAGATAATAAAAGGTTTTGCCAAGTCGTTAGGTGTTCAGTACCAGTATGTTCCAGCACAGTGGAGCGACGTGGTTGGTAAGTTGACAGGGCAAAATGTGCAATATCACAACAAGCAGGCTGTTGTCGGAGAAAGTGTTCCAATTGAAGGCGATTTGATCGCAAATGGCGTTACTATTCTTGATTGGCGCTCTGAGGTTGTCGATTTTTCACAAGATTATTTTCCTTCAGGTGTATGGTTGGTTTCCAGATCCGACTCTAGTCTGAGCCCGATTAAACCAAGTGGGTCGGTCGATGAAGATGTTAAAAACGTCAAGCAGCTGATCGATGGTCGCGAAGTGTTAGCTTTAGAACATTCTTGCTTGGATCCTAACCTTTATGACTTATATGACACAGGTGCAAAAGTTATATTACCTGATGGGGCGCGTCTCCTTAATGAGATGGTTCCAGCGATAATGAAAAATGATGCGGAAAGCACATTATTAGATGTTGCGGATACGCTAATTGCCCTCGAAAAATGGCCGGGTGAAATAAAAGTCATTGGCCCTATATCTGAAAATCAAAAAATGGCTGTTGCATTCCGTAAAAATTCCCCTGAATTACGCAAAGCATTTGATCGTTATTTAGACTCGATAAAAAAAGACGGTTCATACGAAAAACTAGTAAAAAAATACTATCCATCTATTTACTACTTTTATAACGATTACTTTATAGAAGATAAAAAGAAAGTCCGATGAATAAGGCCGTTAAAAAATTTTCCAGTAAAAGATTTATTACAATAAGCGCAATATTAGTTTCAATTTACCTAGCTATGCTTATTACTGTGACTAGCGTAGGTCAAAATAAATTAAAAGAATCTCAATACAGAGAACTAGATTTAAAAGTTAAAAGTTATGCAAGCACACTCGATAATTTATTTACCATAGCGAGTGAAGATGTTGATAATCTAGCTACAGATAAAACAATACAAACATTCTTTGGTAATTTAGCTTCTGGAATGTCAATGGAGTATGGGTTAGGTGCCAGTTTAATTAATTTAAAGCGTCGCTTCGATGAGAAGATAGACAGTAAGCTAATTAATAGCAGCCAAATCTATAAAAAGCTCACGCTGGTCGGCAGTGATGGAGTCACCATTGTCACCACAGGCTCCGAAAACCTTGCCGAGCATAAGATGGACATACAAACCTTAATGACTCAACACGGGCATCCCGAAGAGGTTTGTGCGACGCGATACAATGATGACGTTCGCATTCAAGTCATTAAGCAAGTTAAGTTCTCCGGAAAGCCTGTTGCCTTTTTAATTGCCGATCTTAATAAGAATATTGTTATTGACCAACTTACTAACCAAGAACACGAAGATAGTTATAGCCGAATGGTGCTAAAAATAAAAGACGTGGAAATGGTTGTATGGGATACCATAAATAAAACACCTTCTCACAATAAGGATGAGAATTATTTCGTTTCTGAGGCTGTAGACGGAAAAATTTACTTTGAAGTTCCTGTGGATAAACATCACTTCAAATTGATGGCGTGGTTCGAGCCTTTGAGTGAACGAGATATATTTACATCACGGCTCTTTATTATTGGTTTGAGTATTCTGGCCGTTATGATCGTCATTGCTTTATGTTATGCATTCATCACGAACAATAATAGGATTGAATTGAAAATTAAGCTTGAGGAAGAAAAAAAGCGTAAAGATATTCTTTCTCAACAGAATAAAAAATTAACGAACGAAATTGAACGTCGAAAAGCGTCTGAAAAAGAACTCGCCTTCCAAGCTAAATATGACACATTAACCAATTTACCTAATCGTAGTTATGGTTCCGAGCGATTGGCTTTGGAGTTAATTAGGGCATCGCGTAGTGGGTCTAAAGTTTTGGTGATGTTCATCGACTTAGACCACTTTAAGCAGATTAACGATTCAATGGGACACTTTGTTGGGGATGAAATCCTTAAACTCAGTGCTCAGCGACTGTATCAAGTCGCGAGAAAAACAGACTTATTGGCGAGAATTGGTGGGGATGAGTTTTTACTCGTCATCCCTGATTTGCCTGATAATGATACTGCAAAGCGAGTTGCTTCAAGTGTACTTTCGGCGTTTAACGATCCGTTTGTTTGGAACAACCATGAATTCTTCTTGAGTAGCAGCGTCGGAATGTCTGTGTTCCCGGATGATGGAGACAACGCTGAGCAGCTTCTTGCATGTGCAGATATGGCAATGTATCGGGCGAAACAAGATGGGCGTGATGGCTTTTGTTTTTATAACCATAATATGAACCAAGATTTGCAACGCTATTTGGATCTGGAAAATCGTCTGAGAAGTGCGATCTCCAATCAGTTATTAGAGCTGTATTATCAGCCAATTATTGAGCTGAGTAGTGGTAAAATCGTAGGTGCAGAAGCGCTAATGCGTTGGAATGATGACAAGTACGGATTTGTAAACCCTGAAGAGTTTATCTCTATTGCAGAGAAAAATGGTTTAATTCATCAAATTGGTGAGTTTGCTATTCAACAAGCGTGTCGACAAGCGGCACAATGGCAAAGTCTGACTCCGTTGTTTGTTTCTGTAAACTTTTCTAGTGTTCAATTTAGGTACTGCGAGCGCTTACTTACGTTTATTAAACACAGCCTTGAGGAGTCTGGTCTTCCGTCAAATAAGTTCGATATTGAAGTGACAGAAAGTCTCCTCTTCAATCACGATTCTGAGCTATTAGACATGCTTAATAACTTACGAGCGTTAGGCACCAAACTTACTATTGATGATTTTGGTACTGGTTATTCTGCGCTGAGTTACTTGCAGAAGTTTCCGTTCGACCGCTTAAAAATTGATCGTAGCTTTATGCAAAATATGTTCGAGAACGACTCAGACCGCGAGCTTGTGAACGTAATCATAGCAATGGCAAAAGCGCTGGATCTTAAGATCGTCGCAGAAGGCATCGAAGAACAGCGTCATGTGGATTACCTGAAAAACCTAAACTGTGAGTTCGGACAAGGTTTCCACTATAGCCGACCATTACCTGCTAAGGACTTTGAAGCACTTTTGGCTAAGCCTACCTGGCTATAATTCCTTTTATAACAACCTCATAGAAAAGCATTAATTGAATTTGTGCCTAGGATTCATTAATGCTTTTCCACCTTAAGGTATAATCCTTCCTCCTTCCTTGAATTACACTACAATTAATTGATGAGTGATAGCCCGTGACGCCCGTCACATAAAGGCTAAGCCTAATTCTAAACGAGTAAATACTCGCCAAAATAACTAGGAAGGAATTTCAAATGTCTTCTGCATTCTACCAACAGATTCAGCAGCAAATCGAAGAAGTAAAGGCGGAAGGCCTTTACAAATCAGAGCGTGTCATCACGTCTCAACAGCAAGCGGCTGTTAAAATCTCTACTGGTGAAGAAGTACTAAACTTCTGTGCGAACAACTACCTTGGTCTTGCTAACCACCCGGCACTTATCGAAGCGGGTAAAGCAGGCATGGACGAGCACGGCTTTGGTATGGCTTCAGTACGTTTTATCTGTGGTACGCAAGACATCCACAAAGAGCTTGAGCAGAAGCTTTCTAAGTTCCTAGGTAAAGAAGATACGATTCTTTACACATCATGTTTCGACGCAAACGCGGGCCTATTTGAAACGATTCTAGGCAAAGAAGACGCAATCATCTCTGACGCTTTAAACCACGCGTCAATCATCGATGGTGTTCGTCTATGTAAAGCAATGCGTTTCCGCTACTCAAACAACAACATGGAAGAGCTAGAGCAACAACTGATCGCTGCGAAAGAAGCAGGTGCTCGTCACATTCTTATCGTAACGGACGGTGTGTTCTCAATGGATGGCGTAGTAGCAAACCTTCCGGCTATCTGTGACCTAGCAGATAAGTACGGCGCGTTGACTATGGTTGATGACTCTCACGCTGTTGGCTTCATGGGCAAAACAGGTGCAGGTACGCACGAGCACCACAACGTAGTTGACCGTATCGACATCATCACTGGTACGCTAGGCAAAGCAATGGGCGGCGCTTCAGGCGGTTACACATCTGGTAAAGCGGAAGTGATTGACTGGCTACGTCAGCGTTCTCGTCCATACCTATTCTCTAACTCTGTTGCACCAGCAATCGTAAGCGCTTCTATCCGCGTTCTAGACCTACTAGAAGAGAGCGGTGACCTACGTGACCGTCTATGGGAAAACGCAGCACACTTCCGTACTCGTATGGAAGACGCAGGCTTCACAATGGGTGGTGCTGACCACGCAATCATTCCGATCATGCTTGGTGACGCAAAAGTAGCAGCAGAATTCGCAGAGCGTGCGCTGGAGAAAGGCATCTACGTAATCGGCTTCTCATTCCCTGTAGTACCAAAAGGTCAAGCACGTATCCGTACTCAAATGTCTGCGGCGCACTCTCGCGAGCAACTAGACCGTGCAATCGACGCGTTCATCCAAGTTGGTAAGGACATGGGTCTTATTTAAGATTCTAGGCCTTAGACAATAGGGCCTTTAATTAAGGTTACATTATGAAAATTAAAGCATTATCAAAGCTAAAGCCTGAAGAAGGCATCTGGATGACTGAGGTCGATAAACCTGAAGTTGGCCATAACGACATTCTGATCAAAATTAAGAAAACCGCTATCTGTGGTACAGACGTACACATCTACAATTGGGACGAATGGTCACAAAAGACAATTCCAGTGCCTATGGTTGTCGGTCACGAATACGTGGGTGAAGTGGTTGCGATTGGTCAGGAAGTTCGTGGCTTTGAAATCGGTGACCGCGTATCTGGCGAAGGTCACATCACGTGTGGTCATTGTCGTAACTGTCGTGGCGGCCGTACTCACCTATGTCGTAACACGATTGGTGTGGGCGTTAACCGCGAAGGTGCATTCGCAGAATACCTAGTGATCCCAGCGTTCAACGCGTTCAAGATCCCTGAAGGTATCTCTGACGATCTAGCGTCTATCTTTGACCCGTTTGGTAACGCAGTACACACAGCACTTTCTTTCGACCTAGTAGGCGAAGACGTGCTTATCACAGGTGCTGGCCCAATCGGTATCATGGCAGCGGCAGTAGCAAAGCACGTTGGAGCTCGTCACGTAGTGATCACGGATGTGAACGAATACCGTCTAGAACTTGCTCGTAAGATGGGTGTAACACGCGCAGTAAACGTGGCTGAAGAGAAGCTAGAAGACGTAATGTCTGAGCTAGGCATGACAGAAGGCTTCGACGTAGGTCTAGAAATGTCTGGTAACCCAGCAGCATTCAACTCAATGCTAACCACAATGAACCACGGTGGTCGTATTGCACTACTCGGTATTCCACCATCAGACATGGGTATCGACTGGAACCAAGTTATCTTCAAGGGCTTGGTGATCAAAGGTATCTACGGTCGCGAAATGTTCGAAACGTGGTACAAGATGGCTTCACTGATCCAATCTGGTCTGGATCTATCGCCAATCATCACGCACCACTACAAGGTTGATGACTTCCAAGAAGGCTTCGACGTAATGCGCAGCGGCATGTCAGGCAAGGTTATTCTTGATTGGGAATAACTTATTCAAGTAAGAAATGCGCTCCTTTTTGGGGCGCATTTTTGTTTCATGAAGATTTTTGTTTCGGGAAGAAATGGTCGCCAATCTTTTCTAAACTTCTCGTATCGTTCTGCTACTTTTTTTTAGATTTTTTCCACTCAACTTCACCCTACCTTCTAACTAATTGTCAATTCTGTATTTGGAATAAGATAATAACCATTTGTTTTTAGTGGTTATTTTTTAGCATCATATGCTTAAAAAGCGTCATTTTTAAGTTTAATGTTTTTATTTGCTGTTCGTCTTTATCCTTATCCTGCTTCTTTTTATTGTTTTACATTTTATATGCATTTGGTTTGTCATAATTGAGCTATAACTAATAAAAAGGTTACCGATATACAGTGGAATGTAAAAATGGAGCTTTATATGAAAAGATTTTATCTGATGATGCCTCTGCTCTTAACCTCATTTAGTTGGCAAGCGAGTGGAGCGTCAGTGAGCGGTACGATTGATGTTTCAATTAATCTTGTACAAGGTTGTGTGATTAATGGAAATAATGCGGTAGATGCAGCTTCTGGCGTTGGCTTTGGCTCACTCGCCTTTGGAGACGTGCCTGCAATCTTCAGTGAACAAGATGGTGTGGTAAATGGTGGTAGTGCGACGGGTATTGAAGTGCTTTGTAGTAACGGTGTGACACCGACGTTTACATTGGGCACCGGATTGTATGATGCAAGTGCGACCGTTGGTACCTACGCGATGTCAAATGGCGCGCAATTTATTGATTATACGTTGTTTACCGACTCAGACCGAAGCACACAAATTATACAAGGTGGGACGGTAGCTCTGTCTGAATTTACTAGTGCAACATCGCAAACTATTGAGCTTTTTGCGAAAGCTTACGGTACGAGCAGCATTGCCGGCACATACTCCGATACCATCAGTGTGACGCTAAGCTGGTAAAACGTGACGCTGGTTGTTAGGGGCTTTTCACTTGTCGCGATGAGTTTGTGCTCTTTAACTGTGCTGGCTGATGCGACACAAACTTTTCAGGTGTCTGCCACCGTAGATACAGGTTGTTTGATTAACGGCGCAGTACAAGAAGAAAGCGCAACCCAAGCTGGGCAAATAGGCACGTTAGATTTTGGTGAGCATTCTTCAGTTTACGCGACGGAAGTACAAGGCAGCATCACTTACAGTTCATCACTCACATTAAGTTGTACTCCGGGTATTACGATGAATGTTTCCGTAAATGGCGGGATGAATGCATCGGACGGTGTACGTAAGCTAAAGCACAGTGAAGAAGCGACAACGGTAGATTACTTTTTGTTTCAGGATCTAAATTATACGCAGGTGCTTGATATTGACACGCAATATTCCGTCGATACCGACCAAGACCCAGATAATATTCAGTTTCCTATCTGGGCAAAGGCGACAATAAATGGGAATGAAATGGCTGGAATTTATATGGATACGCTTACGCTGACATTAGAGTGGTAAGTGAACTTTGGAGGGGTGAAATGGAATTCATACTCAAAAAACTATTATTAATAACCTTCCTTTTTGTTTTTTTCTCAAATGCCAATGCTAACTCATTATTAATTTGGCCGATTTACCCCAAAATATCAGAGGAGAGTAATGCAACATCACTTTGGATGGTAAATAAAGGCAGTGTTGATTCTTATTTACAGGTGAGAATTTTTAAGTGGGAACAAAACGAAGGAGAAGATAGTTATTCAAGTCAAAGCCAGTTAATTGCAACCCCTCCGTTTGTCAAAATTGAACCAGGTGAAAAGCAGTTAATCCGCATCATCAACCAAGATGAGGCCTCTGCGGGTAAGGAGTATGCATACCGAGTGATCATAGATGAATTACCGCCAACTCAAAACCCTCAAACAGAATTGACGGAAAATGAACTCGCTGTCAAAGTCCGAATGCGTTACTCGATACCTTTGTTTATTTACGGGAAAGGGCTGACTGATACTCAAAAACCAAACCGTGACAGTGAATTATGGGGTGATTTACAGGCACAGTTTATTAAGAAAAATAATCAGCGTTTTGTTCACATTAAAAATTCAGGAAAACACCATGTTCGCTTAGTGAATTTACAGTTGAATCTACCAAATAAAGATCCTGTCGTTATTTCCGATGGACTAGCTGGCTATATTCTTCCTGAACAGTATAAGGTTTGGTCTATTCCCCATAGTAATGTCAGACCCTTGAGTTTGAGCGCGAATATTGGAGGTAAACGTTACCAAATACCATTGAAGCAATAATGAATAGATTTAATACAATGAATGCTTTCTTTTGGTTGGTATTACTTAGCGTAACGTGGAGCAGTATTGGTCTTTGTGCAAATTCAGCAAACCACTTCTCTGAGCTACCGAGTCCTGAAAATTTCTCTTTAGAAAAGTTTGAGAATATCAGCCTCAATCTGGAGTTGGTGATCAATCAAAGAGCAACAGGGCTTGTTGCGAAAGTTGAGCGAGTTGGCGATCAGTTCTTTTTGCTCCGGGAGGACCTCATTTCAGTTGGGGTTACCGCCAAGTCGTTGCCTGGAACCGAAGAGAGACTTGAGGTTACGTCTATCCCAGGTGTTAACGTGCGTTACTTGCAATCGTCATTGCAACTTGCAATTGACGTACCGCCTAATTGGTTACCGATGCAGAACTTATCAGCGCAGGATATGGGGCGATTTTCCCCGGCTCAGTTTGGGCGTGGTGGCCTGCTTAACTACAACGTATTTGGTGTGTACGAGAACGAAAGCCGACAAAAGGAGGTTTCTATCAATCATGAAGTCAGAGCCTTTTCTGAGTTTGGCGTTTTTTCTACTACCGGGATATTTAAATCTAACTTTCATCGCGATGTTCAGTCCCAGCAAAGCAGCCAGTACACTCGTTTTGATACGAGTTACGAGTACGTCAATCAAGAGAAGCGAATTCGTATAGAGGTAGGGGACTATATTGTTCGCCCTTTATCTTGGAGCCAACCAGTAAGACTGGCGGGTATTCAGTTGTCGCATGATTTCTCTATGCGTCCGGATGTCGTGACGACGCCGTTACCTGCATTTTACGGTGAGGTCACAGCGCCCACTACGTTAGATTTGTTTATCAATGGCTTTAAAACTGACTCAATGAATGTTGGGCCCGGTCCTTTCATTATTAACGATATTCCAATGCTCTCTGGTGCTGGGGAAGCAACGGTAATTGCAACGGATGCTCAAGGTAAGCAAACGGTCATGACCAGCCCATTTTTTCTCTCTTCCGATCTACTCAAGACCGGATTTACATCTTACAGTGCGAGTATTGGTGCGATCAGAGAAAATTTCGGTAATGCATCTAACGACTATGGAGACGGTGGCGTGGTTACCGCTCTGCGTCATGGCATGACTGATTGGTTAACATTAGAAGCTCAAGCCGAAGCAAAAGATGACCTGATCGTTGCGGGGCTGGGCTTTGTCACCAATGCTGTCAATTTAGGTACGGTGGATGCCTCGTTTCGTGTGAGTAATTTTCAGGATCAATCTACCTCATATGCGCTAGGTTATAGTTATCAGTCTCGGCGGTTTAGCTTCGCTGCTCGAACTCAAGTAGAACAAGCCGACTTTTATACCTTATCTCATTTACCAAATTACGAAATGCTCGATGACGGCAAGGACGCTTCACTCGCGTCGCGCCATCTATCACAAATCAATATGGGAGTCCGTTTGGGAGATTGGGGCTCACTTTCTGGTGGGTACTTTGATATTCAACAATCCGACTCAGATTCACGTACCCTAAATCTTACTTATAGCTACGCTCTGCCTTTTAATATCAATATGTCCCTGTCTTACAACCATAGTATTGGTGGTCAGAGTGTTACGTTGGCGCAATTCTCTCTACCTTTCAGTTCTTTGGGGGGAAGTTCGGGGCTAACGCTGAAAAGAGAGGATGATGGCGATGTGCGAGGGCGAGTGGGTTACAGCCGCCTTGCGCCAATACGAGGTGGATGGGGCGTCAATTTAGCGCATGATATTAACGAACACCCAGAAAACCGTAAACAGGCTGATTTGACCTACCGTGCGTCATGGGCGCAGTTCAGAGCGGGGTTAAATGGCACCAGTGGCGACTATGATTATTTTGCGGAAATGGCAGGTTCGGTCTCTACGTTGGATGGAGAAATATTCCCAGCGAATGAAGTGTATGACAGCTTCGCTGTGGTGAGCACCAGTGGTTTTGAAGGTATTCCGGTTAAATATGAAAATCAAATTGTCGGAGTGACAGATGATGAAGGTTACTTACTTGTTCCTTGGGCTACGGCGTATTACACCGCCAAATATGAAATCGATCCACTTAATTTACCTGCCAATGCTGCGTTTTCTGCAACAGAGCAGTTTGCTTCGATACATTCGGGCTACGGCTACCTGTTAGAGTTCCCAATAGAGCTACAAATTGCACTGAGCATGACGGTGGTAGACGAAAATCATTTGTTCCTTCCGATTGGTACATATGGCCGCTCAGAAACGGGCTTAACAAGCCAAATTGGTTGGGATGGTTTTACGTACTTTGAAGGCGTTGACCCAGGCCGCTATATTCAGTTTTATCCTCAAGGACAGTCGCCATGTAAAGTGTTTATTGAGGGGTTGTATCAGCGTGACAGTCAAAAAATACAAACATTGCCTGAGCAGGTTTGTATCAAAGCCGAAGAAGAGACCGCACTATGATTTTGCGCAGCTGGTTTGCTAGCCTACTTCTCTTTTTCTCGTGCTCGACAATGGCTTGTCAGCTCACGGCGGCAGCACCTTTAATCTTGTTTGGCAATGTTTCTTCGTTTACTGTTTCAAGCTCTCAGCAGCAAAGCTCAGCTCAGCCTCATGCGGGGATTACGTGTGACTTTTCTACACTTGTGTCTTTGTTAAGTGGCGACTACGTATCAGCAACGTTTAACAGTATAAATAATGGTTTGCTATTAAATGAGGATGATCCGAGTTCGGAGCTCAGCTATCAGATTTTTGGCGATCCAGGTTTTTCACAAGAGTATGTATTCGGCCAAACTTACAATTTTTTTGAAATCGGGTTACTCGATTTACTCGGGTTGTTTGGCACTCAAGCCGAGTTTCCGCTCTATGCTCGGACGGGAGTGGGTAGTAATCTTTCCGCTGGGACTTATAAAGACCAAATCACCGTATCCTGGATTTGGGATTACTGTAAGGGTATCGGGGTTCTAGGGGTATGCATTGGCCGCGCCAATGGCAGCGCTCAAAGCGTGATTACGGTTGAGTTGGAAGTGACCCCTGATTGTATGATCACGGCGCCAGATATTGATTTTGGTTCGTCCCCATTAGTGGCCGGTTTTGAGCCAGTCAGTCAGGTTATATCGTTAACTTGTACCAAGAATAGTTCCTTCTCCATTGGCTTGAATGACGGCCTAAATGCGTCCGGCGGTCAGCGGCGAATGATTTCTAGTGGTCACTATTTGGAGTATGAAATCTATAAGTCATCATCGATGGATCGCTGGGGAGGAACCAGTTCTGAACGTCGTGAACACAGTGACGTCGATACTGGCGGCTCTATTCCTGATGGTATCACTCCACAGAATTATAATTATCGCGCGCAGATACTAACCAGCCAAACGACCCCTCCTGCAGGTACTTACACCGACTCAATAATCGTTGACGTTCAATTTTGAGCATCATGTCAATTACATCATTAGAGGCTTCTATTCCAAAAATCTTTTGTAATCATAGTTTTCACTCTGTCACTGCTTAATTTTGTGAGATTAGTATGGCTTTATTCTCACGGAATTTAACTTTCAGAAATAAGGAAAATGATGAAGACGTCACTAACAACATTAGGTTTGGCACTGGTATTTACAGGAACAGCTTATGCAGCAAGCTGGGGCTACGAGGGAAACCATGGACCTGCTCATTGGGGTGAGTTTGCATCTGAGTGCGCAAAAGGTCAAAACCAGAGCCCAATCAACATTGAATCGGCGACCGAAGCGAAGCTAGAAAAATTGAATTTCGACTACGAAGGTAAGGCAATTTCACTGCTGAACAACGGTCACACTTTACAGACTGGTTTAGAAGGTAAAAACACACTCACCATTGATGGTAAAGAGTTTACGTTGAAACAGTTCCACTTCCATACGCCATCTGAAAACCATGTGGACGGTAAAGAATACCCTCTAGAAGCACACTTTGTGCATGCCGACAAAGTAGGTCATCTAGCTGTTGTCGCGGTGTTCTTTAAACTGGGTGACGCGAACCCAGATCTAGCTAAGATGCTAGCTAACATTCCAACTAAAGATCAAGATGTTACCATCAAGGTTCCATTTGATGCTGATGCCCTTATCCCAAGTGATAAAGACTACTACCGCTTTAACGGCTCACTAACGACACCGCCATGCTCTGAAGGTGTACGTTGGTTGGTGATGAAAGAAGCACAAACTATTTCTCCTGAGCAGATAAAATCTTTTTCGGAAGTAATGGGGAAAAACAATCGCCCAATCCAACCGCTGAATGCACGTATGGTGTTAACGCAACAATAACCACTTCATGCGAAGAAAAATAAAAAGCCCGCTTAAACACAGCGGGCTTGATTATTTGGGTATTGGTGAGAACTAGAAGCCGTGATCTTCTTGCTCTTCCGCTTTTACCATTTGTATAGGATCAAGCTTAAGCGTCTGAGTAGGGAACGCGATATCTGCATCGTGTTCTTTAATGATGTTGATTACCTTAAGCAGTATGTCCTGCTTAACCTCATGGTATCTCACCCAATTCACGGTTTTAGTAAAGGTATAGATAAAGAAGTGCAATGATGATGGACCGAATGTATCGAAGTTGACGATAAGTGTTTGGCGTGCATCAATGTCTTTGTGATTTTTCAGCATTTCTTTTACCGCGGTGATAATTTGCGGCATTTTTTCAGCATCGTCGTAACGAAGTCCAATTTTTTCGTAGATACGTCGGTTCAGCATGCGAGATGGGTTTTCTACGACAATGCTGCTAAACACTGAGTTTGGCACATACAGTGGACGCTTATCGAAAGTTCGGATAATGGTCATACGCCAGCCAATGCGTTCTACCGTCCCCTCTATTTGTCGGTCTGGAGAACGGATCCAATCGCCAACTTTAAATGGACGATCGAAGTAGATCATAAGACCTCCAAAAAAGTTAGACAGCAAATCCTTCGCCGCTAAACCGACGATCAAACCACCAACACCACCGAAGGTAAGTAGGCCCGATAGTGACAGACCAAATGCCTGCATTACGGTTAGAATTCCGACGGTAATAAAGAACAGGCGCGCGACCTTAGCTATCGCTTGTACTGTTGTTTCATCTCGGTTCTTTTGTTCGAGAACATGCTCTTCAACATTGGTAATGAGCCGCATAACGGTCCATACGAAGATGCTGATGATTAAAATCAGTTTCAGCGTACTTAACCAGTTTATTTTATCGTTGAGCTCGCTCTCTAATATGATGCCGATAGAGACGGTTGCTGGCCAACACCAAATGAGTGTACTGACTGGCGCTTTTAGCGCATCAAGCAACATATCATCCCAGTGGAAGGGCGTTTTCTCTACGAGCGCAGCGAGGCGAGAGCGGATCAGCCGCCAAGCTATCCAAGCTATAAAGCTAGCGAGCGTAATGAAAAGGACGCTCCCACTCCAATTTTGATGAGACGTTTCAATGTAGCTTTGTAATTCGGTAAACCACTGTGGCATATGTAACTTATTTCTAGTGAACCATGGAAGGAAAGGTAGCAGATATTACTCCTTCACCCCAGTGATTTCCTTTAAATCATTTACTTATGTCTAAACCGCCGAGATGGACTTTTCCTTCCAATGACAAGAGAGTTACCTTTACGTTTTGCTGAGCGACCGCCTCATGCATGTTCAGAGGTACGCTACCAATGATTGAGGGTTGATATTTGGACGATCAATTATAACTTCTCTGACTTATCGCTAACATTTATCTTAAGTAAGTGTGAGAGTGTATTGACTCTTGAATTAGCGGAGGCAGATATGGAATTTACAGAGCTGGATCGAAACGCGCTCTACGACATCTGGATGTCACAAAAAGCCAAAATGCACATCACTCAAATGGAAATGGCGAAGCGCCTTGGTTTGAGTCTACACGAGTTTTCTGGCTTGTTACGTGGTAATTCTCCACTGACGCTAGGTTTTGTAAAACAGCTATGCGAGCAGCTACATGTACGTCCTGGTCAGGTGATTCCGTCTTTGACGGAGCGTGATCTATCTGCATCTGGTACCGTTTATTTACAAAATCGTGTGACGGTGGATGGCGATATCAGTAACGTGTTTATCGACGGAAACCAAGTCGTGATCGAGTACGTTCACCAAGTTAGCTAGCTTGCTCGTCAAATTATCGGGTTGAAGAGCAATAAAAAACGAGCCACTGTTGGCTCGTTTTTTCGTTTCTGTTTTGCTCGCTTGCAAAGATTATGGGATTTTCACTAGCGAATCGCGTGAAAGATCCGCGATAGACTTAGCGCCAGTCAGCGTCATTGCTACACGCATTTCTTTATCGTACAGATCCAGTAGATTTTCAACGCCTGCTCCGCCTTGTGCTGCCAATGCGTATACAAATGAACGGCCAAGAAGCGTACAGTCTGCACCAAGTGCGAGCATACGAACGACATCAAGACCAGTACGAATACCAGAGTCTACGAAGATCTTAAGATCACCTTTTACCGCATCCGCAATGCTTGGTAGTGCTTTAGCACTTGAAAGTACGCCATCTAACTGACGGCCACCATGGTTAGATACCACAATGCCATCTGCGCCGAAACGTACCGCATCTTTCGCGTCTTCTTCATCTAGAATGCCTTTGATAACCATTGGGCCATCCCAAAAATCACGAATCCACTCAAGATCTTTCCAGGAGATAGAAGGGTCGAAGTTTGCGCCTAACCAGCCGATGTAATCTTCTAGCTTTGTTGGTTCGCCACGATAAGTTGAGATGTTACCTAAGTCGTGCGGTTTACCAAGTAGACCCACATCCAGCGCCCAGCTTGGGTGGCGCATCGCCTGGAATACACGACGCATGGCCGCGTTAGGACCACTCATACCTGAGTGCATGTCACGGTAACGTGCGCCAGGAACTGGCATATCAACGGTAAACACCAGCGTTGTTACGCCTGCTGCTTTTGCACGCTCAAGTACGTTTTTCATAAAGCCACGGTCTTTAAGCACGTAAAGCTGGAACCACATTGGACGTTCAATTGCAGGTGCGACTTCTTCAATCGGACAAACTGAAACAGTCGACATAGTAAATGGGATGCCTTTTTTCTCGGCTGCTTTTGCTGCTTGCACCTCGCCTCGGCGCGCGTACATACCAGTTAGACCAACAGGAGCTAGCGCGATTGGCATTGCCAGTTTCTCACCGAAGATCTCGGTTTCGAGGCTCAAATCTGTCATATCGCGTAGGACGCGTTGGCGAAGAGCGACATCACCTAAATCGTCAGTATTACGCTTCAGCGTGCGTTCGTCGTATGAGCCGCCATCAATATAATGGAATAGAAACGGGGGAAGCTTGGCTTTCGCGGCAGCGCGGTAGTCAGTAGAAGCTGAGATAATCATAATGGTGTCCTAGCGGTTATTCTAAGCAAAGTTGTGGAGCAATTTGCTCTTTCGTTGAGTCTTCATCGCAAAGCAGTGAAGACATCAAAATGAGTATAGTTACCTATGGTTCACTTACGTTTGAATCGGTGATGTTGGTAACCCATTTACATAATTGGTTGAAAAATTTTATTAAATCACTCAATCAGTTATGCAAACTGGAAAGGGTGACACAGCTGTCGGGGGAATTGATGTAGCAAGCTAAATCAACATGTCGGGGTAGTAGTGCAGACAGCTGTGTCAAATTAGGCAGGGCTGTAAACCCTGCATTTCGCGTTACTTCATTAAGACATCTGTCATTTGGAAGCCATAAATCAGCACCAATCCAATAATGCCTGTCATTACAATGTAGTAGAACGTAGGGATAATCGTCTTACGCAATGTTGCGCCTTCTCGACCAAGCAAACCTACCGTGGCTGATGCGGCAACAACGTTGTGAATCGCAATCATGTTACCTGCGGCAGCACCGACGGCTTGGAGTGATACAACAATCACGCTCGAAATAGACAACGTTTGTGCCACTTCGAATTGGAACTGGCTGAACATCATATTTGATACCGTGTTTGAGCCAGCGATGAACGCACCCAGTGCACCAACGGTGGCACTCAGCGCTGGGAACGCAGAACCAACAAGGTCAGAGGCGAAGTTTGCGGTTGTGACGGGCATACTTGCTAGGTCAGCACCGTTGATGCCTGAGTTGATAAAGATACGAACCATCGGAATGGTAAATACCAAGACAAAACCCGCCCCAATCAGTGTTTTGCTTGACTCGCCAAATGCTTCACGCAATGGCTTTACGCTGCCGCTTTGTAACATTGCAGCAAGTAGTGCGACAAACACCAGAATGCCACCAGGAAGGTATAACGGCTGAATCGCAGCGCTAACGCCAGTCTCACCAAGAATGTTGCTGAACGACAAACTTACGCTTTGTACAAAGCCTTTCAGTTCTGGGCTTACGCGGCTTGCGACGAGAATAACTGCCAGCATTACATATGGAACCCAAGCTTTTACGATGCTCATTGGCTTGCCCGGATTGTCGTTTAGATCGACTTTTAGCGAACCTAACCACTCTGCAGGCCATTTGTCTTCGCTTTCGAAATCCCACTTAGTCTTTGGTACTAAGAAGCCTTTTTTCGCTGCGGTAACAACGATAGACAGACCAACCAAACCACCGATAAGTGAAGGGAACTCTGCGCCCAAGAATACGCCGGTTAACGCGTATGGAACGGTGAAAGAGACACCAGCGAATAACGCAAATGGTAGAATATCCAGGCCTTCACTCCAGCTTCTGTTCTTGCCGAAGAAACGTGTTAACATCATCGCCATTAATACCGGGATCATCGTACCTACGACTGCGTGAATGACAGCAACGTGCGCTGTGATATCTTGCAGGTACATTTCCCACGTTGCACCTTGTGCGGCCAACGACTCACTGATGTTATGGGTGTCTAAACCTTTGTTTACACCTACGATGATAGGCGTGCCTACCGCGCCGAATGAAACAGGCGTAGACTGAATCATCATGCCCATTAGGACAGCGGCTAGCGCAGGGAAGCCGATTGCAACCAGCAGTGGTGCAGCGATTGCTGCCGGGGTACCGAACCCAGATGCGCCTTCAATGAACGAGCCAAAGCACCAAGCAATGATGATGGCTTGTACACGGCGGTCAGCCGAAATATCGGTAAATCCATTACGGATTGTGGTGATCGCTCCAGTGTGTTTTAAAGTGTTGAGCAAGAAGATGGCACCAAACACGATCCATAGAACAGAGACAGTAATGCCGAGTCCTTGGAATACGGAAGCCAGTACGCGATTGGCTGACATATCCCAAAACATAAGTGCGATAGCGACGGTTAGACCGAACGCAACAGGCATGGCTTTTTTAGCAGGCCAGTTGAGACCAACCAATAAGATGGCGGCAACAACAATTGGCGAAAATGCCACTAGGGCAAGTAGGGTTTCACTCATTTGTACATCCTTCGTACGCTGACTTCTCGAACGGTGTCAATCCGCTGTAGAGGTGACTTTTTGTTGTAATGGTTTTGTTAATTTGGCGTGAATTTACTCCTTTATTTTTTGTTGATATAGGGAAATAATGAAAATAATTAATTCCAAAAGTGACATAATGGTATGAGAGCAGACGACTTAATCCTATTTTCTCAAGTAATCGAACTTGGCAGCTTTAGTAAGGTTGCAGAGGCAAATAACCTTACAAATTCGGTAGTTAGCAAAAGAATGGCGAGGTTGGAGGAAGAAATAGGGGCTCAGCTATTATATCGAACAACGCGCAAATTAACCTTGACCGAGGCAGGTAAGGTGTTACTCCACAGTGCTAAAAATGTGAAGCAGGCCACTCAGGAGGCTATGGATGCTGTTGCAGGCTTTGGAGAGAATGTGAGCGGTCATAT
>NZ_JAWOTE010000003.1:29168-83519 GCF_033338695.1 Vibrio sp. Vb1166
GCTAAAAATGTGAAGCAGGCCACTCAGGAGGCTATGGATGCTGTTGCAGGCTTTGGAGAGAATGTGAGCGGTCATATAAAAATGTCCGTGCCGTGTATCTCTGGAGATTTGATACTTGCTGATGCTGTTGCCGAATTTTGTAACCTTCATCCGGGTCTGACCGTGGACATGTCATTGGATAATCGCTTTGTCGATTTAGTGGCTGATGGTTACGATTTAGTCATTCGAACTGGCTACCTAGCCGACTCCAGTTTGATCGCACGACATATTCTCGATTCCCAATGGGTGGTATGCGCGTCACCTTCTTATATTGCGAAAAATGGGAAACCGATCGAGCCGATTGATCTCACCACGCACAATTGTCTGCAATACGCTTACCAAACCACTGGTGCAACGGATTGGGAGTTTAAAGGAGAAGATGGCAATTACATCGTCAAAGTATCGGGCTGCTTTTCTACTGATAACGCGACCGCATTACGTAAAGCCGCTCTGGGCGGCCATGGTATTGCTTACGTCCCGCGCTGCTTGGTGTATCACGATATTCGTAATGGTCAACTGGTGGATATTTTTCCTGAATTAGTAGGTAAAAAGTTGGGTATCTACGCGGTGTATCCGTTTACTCGTCAACCACCGAACAAAGTGAAGCTGCTTATTGAGCACATTCGTGACCGATACTTAACGATATCTCATTATTTCTAGGTTCTTCATAGATTTAAAACAATGTCGTTGAAATCAAAATTGGGTGCTCTAAGGTAATCACCGCAATAAAACGATTGAAGATAAACAACTTAATAAAAACAACGGAGTAACACGGACGTTATGCATTACCCAAAAACACGTAAAGATTCTGTCGTGGACACTTATTTTGGTCACGACATTGCCGACCCTTATCGCTGGTTAGAAGATGATCGAAGTGAAGAAACCGCACAATGGGTTTCGGGTCAAAATTCGGTCACCTTCGATTTCCTTGGTCAGATACCGTACCGCCAACAAATCCGTGACTTAGTGGCGAACAGTCAAAACTACGAAAAATATTCCCAGCCATTTGTACGTGGTGACTACACCTACTTCTACAAAAACGACGGTTTGCAAAACCAAAGCGTATTGTATCGACGTAAAGGCGAGGGAGAAGCCGAGGTTTTCCTTGATCCAAATACTTTCTCCGAAGAGGGCACGACCTCTCTTGGCGAAGTCAGCTTCTCTAAAGACTGCCGTTTGGTTGCGTATTCCATCTCGGAAGGGGGCAGTGATTGGCGTAAGATCTTTGTCATTGATACGGAAACCAAAGAACAGTTAGAGCCTGAGATTGTTGATGCGAAGTTTACGTCGATTTCTTGGCTGGGCAGCAAAGGCTTCTATTACTCAAGCTACGATAAGCCGCAAGGCAGCGAGTTGTCAGCTCGAACTGAGCATCACAAGCTTTATTATCATGAACTTGGTACGCCTCAATCTGAAGATAAAGTGATTTTCGGTGAGTTGGATACGCAAGTTCATCGTTATGTGTCTGGTACGACGACGACAGATGATCGCTTCCTCATTATCTCTGGCGCAGAATCTACATCGGGTAATCGTCTGTTTTATATCGATTTACAGTCTGACTCCCAAGCAATTGTGAAGCTGCGCGAGACAACGCAAGGAGACACCTACTTAATTGATAGCCAAGACGCAACCTTGCTGCTTTATACCAACCTAGACGCGCCGAATGGCAAAGTTGTCAGCTACAACACTCAGACAGAACAATGGGCTGACGTGATTGCTGAACAAGAACAGCCGTTAGAAATCAGCAAAGGTGGCGGTTATCTGTTTGCGACTTATATGGTAGATGTGCTTTCTAAAGTGCAGCAGTTTAACTACCAAGGTGAGTGGATTCGAGATGTACAATTGCTGGGAGAAGGCACGGCTTATGGTCTGGCGGGTAAAAAAGAAGAAACCACACTTTATTACACATTCACTAACTACGTGACGCCTCCGACGATCTTCTCATTTGATGTTGAGTCTGGTGAATCGACACTGTTTCAAGAATCAAAGGCACCGTTCGATCGTAATGAGTATGAATCAAAACAGGTGTTTTACACCTCAAAAGACGGCACGCAAGTTCCGGTGATCATTTCATACAAGAAGGGCATTGCACTTGATGGTAGAGCACCAACCATGTTGTATGGTTACGGCGGTTTTAACATCAGCCTCACTCCAATGTTTTCTGGCAATGTAGCCAACTGGCTAGAATTGGGTGGTATTTACGCTGTCGCCAACATGCGAGGCGGTGGTGAATACGGTAAAGCCTGGCACAACGCAGGCACTCAGCAGCAAAAGCAAAACGTGTTTGATGACTTTATTGCGGCGGCGGAATACCTGATTGAAAACGACTACACTAGCTCGGATCGCCTAGCGATTCGCGGTGGTTCTAATGGTGGTTTGTTAGTTGGAGCGTGTATGACGCAACGCCCTGAACTATTCAAAGTCGCGCTGCCTGCGGTTGGCGTGCTTGATATGCTGCGTTACCACACGTTTACGTCTGGAGAAGGCTGGAAGTATGACTATGGCACGTCTTCGCAAAGCGAAGCGATGTTCCAATACTTGCTTGGCTACTCTCCTGTTCACAATGTAAAAGAAAACGTGCAATATCCTGCGACATTGGTGACAACCGCCGATCACGACGATCGTGTGGTTCCAGCACATTCGTACAAGTTTATTGCGGAGCTGCAAGACAAGCAGCAAGGCGCTAATCCAGTATTGATACGCATTGATGTTAATGCCGGTCATGGTGCAGGAATGCCGCTGAGTAAGCAAATTGACCTCACCACAGACGTGTATGCATTTACGTTACATAATATGGGTATTGAGTCGATTTAATGCCCTAGTTGTTCGAAGCTTCTGAGAATAAAAAAATGCCGCGACAGTGTCGCGGCATTTTTCATGGTTGGGGGAACTCAATTCATACTGTTTGCCAGTATTTGAGCCAGGTTGACTAAGTCTGACTCTTGAACCAACCAGTCTCGGCGGCCAAACCGAAAGGCAGCTACGCCATTCTTAAGACAAGATGAATTTATCACCTTTTCTTAATCCTAGTTTATGAATATGAAACTGTGATGAACCTAAGCCGCATTGTGCTGATTTTCACTGTTTTCAAGATCAAATGAGGCATCTATCAGTTTTTTCGTGTAGTCATTTTTAGGGTTTTGGAAAATCTTTTCGGCCGTACCTTGTTCCATGACCTCGCCCTTTTGCATGACTAGAACACGATCAGAGAGTGCTTTAACTACTGATAGATCGTGGCTAATAAACAAGTAGCCAATATTGTGTTTTTTCTGCAAATCTTTCAGGAGATCAATCACAGTCAGTTGAACCGAGCGGTCCAATGCAGAGGTTGGCTCATCAAGCAAAATAAACGAAGGCTCAAGAATTAGTGCTCGCGCGATAGCAATACGCTGACGCTGGCCTCCCGAAAACTCGTGTGGATAACGGTTGATGGACGCGGGATCTAAGCGAACCTCTCGAAGCACGTCGCGTGCTTTCTGCATACGTTCTTTTTTACTCAACATTGGCTGGTGGACAGTTAATCCTTCAGTGATGATCTCGCCGATAGTCATACGAGGAGAAAGCGAACCATAAGGGTCTTGGAATACCATCTGAACGTCTTTTTTCAGCTCAAAACGTTCTTTGTTTGTCAGCAAGGCCATATCTTGGCCTTTATATTCTATTTTGCCAGTTGAGGGCAGTAGACCTATCAAAGCTCGGCCGAGTGTAGACTTACCTGAACCGGACTCCCCAACGATCCCGAGGGTCTCTCCTTGTTTAAGCTCAAGAGAAATGCCTTTTACCGCTTCGAAGTACTCATTCTTGCTCGCAATAAAATGCGACTTTACCAAGAATTTGACTCGTATATCGTCAGCCTTTAACAGCTGCGTAGCACTTTCGCTAATAGGCTCCTTACTGCCTTTAGGAATCGAATTGATTAGCATACGTGTGTATTCGTGCTTTGGGTCCTTGAAGAGTGTTTGTGTTTCGCCTTCTTCGACGACTTCTCCTTTACACATCACAATGACACGGTCTGCAAAGTGTTTTACGACGCCTAAGTCATGAGTAATAAATAGGATTGCCATGCCCATCTGAGCCTGAATTTCTTTAATCAGGTGCAACACTTCTGCTTGAACCGTGACATCCAACGCCGTTGTTGGTTCGTCGGCGATCAAAATATCGGGCTCGTTAATCAGTGCCATCGCAATCATGATGCGTTGCAATTGACCACCAGAAAATTCGTGTGGGTACTTGTTGTACGCTTTTTCTGGGTTTGGCATATGAACCAATGCAAACAGCTCTAACACCTTTGCTTTTGCTGTTCGTTTGTCGACCGGGCGGTGACACATGATGGCCTCAGCGACTTGGATACCCACCCGCATGTACGGGTTTAGTGAGGTCATCGGCTCTTGAAAAATCATGCCAATGCGATCACCGCGAATACTTTGCATTTCACGCTCTGTTTTATCCAAGATGGAGCTACCCTCAAACATGATGGATGAGCTTTCACGCAAAATAGCGTTGTCTGGCAGTAGTTTCATCAGTGCATTGGTTGATACTGACTTGCCAGAGCCAGATTCGCCAACGATGGACAGCGTCTCGCCTGCTTTTAAATCGAAGCTAACATTCTTTACTGCATCGACGATACCATCGTTTGTCGTAAAGCTGACTGATAGGTTGTTCACCGAAAGAATGGTTTTAGAAGACATCACAGATCCTTGTGGTTGATAAAGCAAATGATACTCAAGTAATGGACAGCACAAACCTAGTTGTCCTCAATGCTTGAGCTTTAGATTAATTATACAGGTGAGAAGGCGAAGATTTTGCCGAACTCATTGCTTGCAAATGTAAGAACTGCTCATGTGCGCGCGTTACGTGCTCGAGTTCTATCATCCATTGAGCATTACGTTGGGCAGAGCAAAATGCCGCCATGTGAGCTAACAAGTCTTCGCTCTGTTGACCAAGTAGGTGACCTACGCGCTCAATCAGTTCATGGCTCTCTAGCTGCAAAAATTGAAATAGCGCGTAAGTTTGATTGAGTATTGAGAACGCATCATGCTGTAAGCCGAGTTTGTTGAGAATCTCTGATTGCGTCACGCTGGCATCTCTAAGCCCCGTAATGAGACATACAAACTGGCAAGGTTTAGTTTGTGCATTTTCTAGCGCTAGATGAATGTGGTTGGGTAGATTGTTGAGCACGTCGTCATATAAACGATGAGCTTCTGGCCAATGGCCTTGTTCCATCAGTTGCTCCGCTTTTAAGTAGCGCATCCAGCATTGCTCAATATTCATATCCATCTCCACAACATTTGATTTGTTTAGATATTAAATGAAATTGATTATCAATTGCAAGTGCGTGTTAATATCACTTATGTGTTCATAAAATGTCCAATCAATCTAGGGTGGAAGGTAAATCACTTAAAATTAAGCAAATAATCTCTACACTCAAATAACGAAAATAAGAAAAAAGGAAGTGGATATGGCAATACTAAGATTGGAAGCTAAGCAGCTATATTCTGTAGCAGATCTAGAGAATATGCCATGTAAGTCGACCAAGGAGTTACCTCCAATTGATGAAATCGTGGGCCAAGAGCGCGCGCAAAAAGCGGTCGAGTTTGCGATGTCCATCAAAGAGAAAGGGTATAACATCTACGCCATTGGTCAGAATGGGCTAGGTAAACGCACCATGATCTTGCGCTATCTGAATCGTCACCAGCACGATGCAGCAGCCCTGTTTGATTGGTGTTACGTTGCGAACTTTGAGGATACCCGTACACCAAAGGTATTAAAGCTGCCTTGTGGTATCGGAAATAAGCTACGTGTTGATATTGAAGCTTTAATGGGCAAATTATTAAATGCTTTACCCCTAGCATTCGACAATGAAATGTACTTTAGCCGCGCTGAGCGATTAAAAAATCAATTGGCAGCTAAGCAACAAAACGAGCTGGATCGTATTAGTCGAGAGGCAAAAGAAAAGGGCATCAGCCTAACACTGACTACGCAGGGGGATTATCAGTTTGTCGCCATGAACGGTGATGAGCTTCATACGGAAGAGTCTTTTGATGTACTAAGCAAAAAAGAACAAGAGCAATTCAGCGATGCTATTGATGAACTCGAAGTGCGATTGCGCTCGATGGTTCGTGAGCTTACGGAGTGGGAAGAGACATACAGCGATAAAATCAAAAAGCTCAATGATGAAGTGACGCTTGATGTGATTACTCACTTCATCAAAAAACTCAAAGTGGATTACGCGCAATATTCCGAAATCAAAACCTACTTAACTGAGCTGCAAAAAGATATTGTTGAAAACGCAGATATCTTCCTTGACCAAAGTGGCGAGCAAGGCGAAATTGCGACGGCATCCTTGGATAAAAAATTGCCACGTCGTTATAAAGTGAATGTCTTGGTAAGCCGTAAAAGCAGCGAATTTCCTATCGTTGTTGAAGAAAACCCCAACTATCATTCACTCTTCGGGTCGATTGAGACTGCCACTTTCAAGGGAACGGTGTTTACCGACTTCTCGCTGATTCGTGCAGGGAGCTTGCATAAGGCGAATGGCGGCGTTCTATTAATGGATGCTCAGAAAGTACTTGAACAGCCTTACGTTTGGGATGGTTTGAAGCGCGCATTGCGTGCTCGTCAATTGAGTTTTACGTCTCTAGAAAAAGAAGTCACATTGACGGGAGCGGTATCACTCGATCCTGAACCGATTCCGCTTGATATCAAAATTATCTTATTTGGTGATTACCGAACTTACCAATTACTCCAACATTACGATCCAGAGTTCAGCGAGTTGTTCCGTGTGACGGCAGATTTCGAAGACGAAATGAAACGTACGCCGGAGTCTGAGCTGCATTACGCGCGCTTTATCTCTAGCGTGGTGCATGACAACAATATGCTGCATTGCGATCGCAAAGCCATTGCTCGGATCATCGAATACAGCTCACGTTTGTCTGGCGACCAATCCAAGCTATCTCTACATTCGGCTAATATCGCCAACTTGCTTCGAGAGTCGAACTACGTTGCTCGTCAAGCCAACTCCAACATGATCCGTATTGGGCATGTTGAAGAGGCGCTCAATAACCAAGAAATGCGAGTAAGCCGATTACGCGATAACGTAATGGAAACCTTTATTAACGGCACAACGCTGATTCGCACCGAAGGAGAAGCCGTAGGCCAAGTGAACGCACTTTCGGTATTGAGCACTAGTGACTACATGTTTGGTGCACCGAATCGCATCACAGCGACGACGTGTTACGGTGATGGGGATGTTATCGATATCGAGCGCAGCGTGGATTTGGGGGGCAGTATTCACTCTAAGGGCGTAATGATTTTGTCTGCCTACTTATCTTCCGTATTTGGTAAAACGGCACGAGTGCCATTAACGACAACCATTACCTTTGAGCAATCTTATGGTGGTGTTGATGGTGATAGTGCCAGCATGGCTGAGTTATGTGCGGTTGTGTCTGCTTTTTCAAAGCAACCAAACCGACAAGACATTGCGATAACAGGGTCGATGAATCAATTTGGTCAAGCTCAGCCTATTGGTGGCGTAAACGAAAAGATCGAAGGCTTTTATGATGTGTGTGTAATTAAAGGTCGTCATGACGGGCAGGGAGTCATTATTCCGCGCTCTAATGTTCACAATCTAATGCTTCGTTCCGACATCGTGAAAGCAGTCGAAAAAGGCGAGTTTAATATTTGGGCGATTGACCATGTTACTGAAGCTATCGAATTGTTTACGGGGAAAGTTGCTGGTGAGCCAACCGATGAAGGCTCTTATCCAATCGATACCATTTTTGGCCTTGCTCAAGCTAAGCTCAATTCGTTGAGAAAATAGGCTGAAACCGTCCTAAATGTGAATGTATCTCATCATAAGTGATCATAAGTTATCATAACGACAATATCCCGACGCTACTGTCGGGATATTGTCAATAACAGATTGAAAATGGAGAGTTTTTGTACTAGACAAAAGTGTGATCGACCTCTAATATTCGCCACTTGTTTATTCGTCTGGGATTTATCCCGTCGCAAGGAAGCATAGATATTCAAACTGCCGAAAAGTAACGTTGTTATAGGCACTGCTCGAGTTTGTTTGGATATAGACATCACGCATACAACTGAGGCCCTGTCATGCAGTTATCACTGAAAAATTTGTCAGTACGAACGCAAATTTTGGTTCCGGTATTATTTACCGCGATTGTTTTGTTTATTGCTCTTTGGATTACTAAAAACAATCTTCAAGCAGAGCAAGATGTTATTGCTTCCAACCAAGAATCTTTGGTTTTTCACAAAGACACATTGGCGAGTATTGACGACCAAATTTACCCTCTGCGCATAAGCGCGGTTTACGCTATTTACGATGCTTCTCGTCGTGAGAATTTTCTAACCGAATTGAAAGAAGGCTTAAAGCAAGTTGATGCCGATTTAAGCGCAATTGAAGCCCGAAACCTATTCCGTGACGATGCCGTTAAAGTTCGCCAAGCAATTGAATCCTATGTGCGATATTCAGAGCGCTCAGTTGCTTTCTTCAACCAATACGATCAAGGTTTGAAATCGGATAGCGAGTACCGTGCATTTGTCAAAGAGTATCGCAATGTTGGCCGAGAAATGGTCCAACAAATTAACACGCTATCAAAGCATGTAAACGAGCAAGCTGAACAATCTACTATCAGAAGTCATCAGCAAAATGAACGTGTGCAAAATAACGCTATGTTGACGGTTTTAGCGGTATTTGCTTTCTCATTGATAGGCGCTTGGTTCCTATCTGGCATGATTGTTACACCAATCCAAAAGCTGCAAGAAGTGATGCGTCAGTTAGCAATGGGTAATCTATCAGTACGTGCAGATGTCGATGGGGACAATGAGATCTCTAAGCTGAGCAAAGATGTAAACCAAACCGCAGAGCAGTTATACAACACTGTGGACCAGTTAACCCGTATTAGTGAGGAAGTTGCATCTGCATCGACCGAATTAGCTGCGGTAATGACGCAAGCGGAAGCGAACGCTCAACAAGAGTTGGCGGAGATCGAGCAAGTTGCATCTGCGGTTAACGAGCTTGCAAGTACTGCGAATAATGTGAGTGATAACGCGACCTCTGCTGACGCAACAGCGCGTGAAGCTGATGGACTTGCTCAATCAGGTTTGGCTATCTTCCAAGAAAGTGCGGAAGCAAGTGCGCAAATGTCTCAAGCATTGAACGATGCAGCGCAAGTTGTTTTGCGTCTAAAAGAGCAATCTGTACAGATCAACGATGTTATTGAAGTGATTCGCGGCGTATCTGAGCAGACCAACTTGCTAGCATTGAATGCTGCGATTGAAGCGGCGCGAGCTGGTGAGTCTGGTCGTGGTTTTGCGGTAGTAGCTGATGAAGTACGCATGCTAGCAGCGCGTACTCAAGACTCGACACAAGAGATCCAAACGATCATTGAAGAGCTTCAAGCGCAGTCTGGGCTGGCGAATGACAGTATGCAAGTCAGCCTTGATATGCTTAGCCGCAACAACGAGCTGACGCAACAAGCGAATGAAGCGTTGGTTGGAATTACCGAGTCGGTCGCCAACATCAACGATTCAAACACGCAAGTAGCAACCGCAGCCGAAGAGCAGTCTCAAGTTACTCAAGATATCAATCGCAACGTGGTTAACATGTCGGAGCTTGTAAACCAAAATGTAGCGGGCATCAGCCAGAGTGCAAGTGCGAGTACTGAGCTTTCATTACTTGCAGAGAAGCAGAAAGAGCAATTAAGTTTCTTTAAGCTTTAATTCATCATCTACTTATCAAATCTCTAAATCCCTGAGTGAATGCTCAGGGATTTTTTTGTTTGTAATAATCGGATTTATTATCAATAAGTCTATCTAAAACAGTTAGTTAACAAGATTTTTTTGCGGGCAATGTCACGTTTTGTGATATTGTTTTTACATTTTTTTCGTCAATTTTTTTTTGACGCGAACATTTTTTTTAACTCAACCGATAACTTGATGGTTGAGAGGTATTCATATCGCCATTTTAAGTGGTGTTTTCTTCTATAAGCGCTGTTTATTCAACACGTTGCGTGAAAAATAACAGCTGCTACTATGCCGCCAGTTTTCTCGTTGGTACAGAAAAGTCCTGTTTTTCTGGTGAGAAAACACATATAAAACAATGATATGGAAAATAAAAATGAAATTAAAAACTTTAGCTGTAGCAGTGGCGCTAATGGCATCAGGATCTCAAGTTGTCGCTTCAGAACTATACAACCAAGATGGCACTTCTCTTGAGATGGGCGGCCGCGCTGAAGCGCGTCTTTCTATGATGGATGGTAAGGCAGAAGACCGTACTCGCATCCGTCTTAACTTCCTAGGCAAACAGGAAATCAATGAAAACCTATACGGTGTTGGTTTTTGGGAAGGTGAGTTCAAAACAAAAGAAGAAGGTGCTGTAGATAACGATAGTGATCTTGAAACTCGTTACGCTTATGCAGGTCTGGGTGGCAAATACGGTGAAGTAACTTACGGTAAAAACGACGGCGCACTAGTGGTTCTTACTGACTTTACTGACATTATGGCTTACCACGGTAACACAGCAGCACTTAAACTGCCTGTTTCTGACCGTACAGATAACATGCTGTCTTACAAAGGCCAATTCGAGCAACTAGCTGTACGCGCTAGCTACCGTTTTGCTGATCGCACAACAGATGCACAAGGCTTTACAGACAACGAGGAAGATGGCTTCTCTCTATCTGGTGTTTACGCGTTTGCTAACACTGGTTTTGAACTAGGTGCTGGTTACGCAGATCAAAACGACAGCGATGAGTTCATGCTGGTAGCTGCATACTCTGTAGGTGACTTCTACTTCGCTGGTAACTACACTGGCGCGGATATGGATGTTGCAGGCAAGACTCTTGATTACAAAGGCTACGAACTAGCCGCTGCTTACACTATGGGTCAAACTGTATTCACTTCTACGTTCAACAAAGGTGAACTAGAAGACGCAGATACTGTAGAAAACCTAGCTGTTGATGTAACTTACTACTTCAAGCCTAACTTCCGTGGCTACGCATCATACAACTTCGATCTAATGGATAACGTAGGCGCTGATGAAAAAGATGAGCTAGCGCTAGGTCTACGTTACGACTTTTAAGTCATGACTCTTATCTAAGACACTGCCTTATTCTTAGTAAATAAAACCCCTTACTGAAAAGTAAGGGGTTTCTTGTTTTCTAGCACTTCAAAGCTTCTTGATAAGCGATAGGGGTTATCAAATCTATCTTTTTAGTGTGAGCTTAGTACCATCAAATTTGAGGTGACTGAGGAGGTTTTTAGCGTTGTTTTTACCAACCTCATCAAACTCCATTCCGTAGCGAGCATAGTGCGTTGATTTTTGTAAATTACAAATACGACCTCGCAACGGCGCTAGCATACGACTTTCTCCGGGCATCGTTAGATCCAATGAAACGTGGTCACCAACCTGAAGTGGTCGGCTCATTGGTGATGTTACAAAACGACAGCCACTACGAGATAAATCTCTTATTTCGCATTCAGTTCGATAGGCTTCTAAACAAACACGCGCTCTCAAATTTACTTCGTAACGCACTTCTTTGCGAAGCTGAAAGACCTGCATAGTGTTGGGTAGGTCTAGCACCAAAATTGGGTACGGATCGCCTAGTCGATGCTGTAATTGGGCCCGAAATGGGATAACGGCCCCTTCACCTCGATGAGAGTAGGCTTTTACATTGATCCAAAAGCCTTCTTGAAAATAGAACTTCAAGTCTTCATCGGAGATGTTCGGAACCTCTATCAATGCAGTATTATTTGAGTGACAGCCAACAAATGTGCTGGTTGTAATAAACTTTGTACCAACGGGGGTGGTGACGTTTAAGCTCACTTCACTGCCATGTTCGACCATTGCCATTGCATCGGTGCTATTTAATGTACTTGCCTGACGTTCTGGTGCCTTCTTGCTTTGCAGAGGTAGCTTGCCGTCTCTGGCAATTGGGCTCATATTTCTCATTATAATTGTCGTACCTGATGTAAGAAGGTAATCGCGTGAGGCGAAGCAGCACTCTCGCATGGTATCGATTTTATTCAGTGATATAGTTTGATTCAATCAATCTGTAACAAAAATTAGAGAGCAAGATATGCATAAAGTAACTCATGAGACCACGAATAGTACATTCTGGGTTGATTTAGAGCAGGGTTATAAAGCCAAGGTGATTTATCAGCTTAAGGGTGATGTCATGCACATTACATCAACGGTTGTTCCTGAAGCACTGCGAGGTAAGGGGTACGGAAAAGTGATGATGGAAGCGGTGTTGCCAGAAATTGAGTCACTCGGTTATCAAATCAAACCAGTTTGCCCATATGTTATTCACTATATGGAGAAGAACCAAACGTGGTCACATCTGATCGCATGATGAGTAACAACCACCAATGCTACCAAAATATTGGCCAGGAACTCAATCTCGGTAATTACCGCTCTGTAGAAGTCATACAATCGCTATGGGGAGGCTATGGGGAGTTAGTCCGAGTTACTTATTCTACTCGTTCGGTGATCATTAAGCATGTAAAACTCCCTAAGCCTTCAGAGCATCCTAGAGGCTGGAATACGGACCGTTCTCATCAAAGAAAGTTGCACTCTTATCAGGTGGAAGTGAATTGGTATGAGTATTTTTCCGGAGAGGTGGATACTCGCTGCCGAGTACCACAAGGTCTAAAAACGTTCCAATCGGAGAATGAATGGCTCATTGTGATGGAAGATCTCGCCGAGGTGGGCTTTCCAAAAGTCATCACAGATGCACAGCTAAAGCATCTACAAGCCTGCCTCACTTGGTTGGCGAACTTTCATGCGCGATACATCAATGTTCGTTCTGATAAGTTGTGGCATATCGGTACATACTGGCACTTAGCAACCAGACCCGACGAGCTTGAAGCATTGCAAGACACTGAGCTACAAAATGCGGCTCAATTGATTGATCAAACGCTTTCGCAAGCTAAGTTTAAAACACTAGTACACGGTGATGCCAAATTGGCGAACTTCTGTTTTGATGAAGAAGAATCAAACGTTGCTGCGGTTGACTTTCAATACGTTGGATGTGGGTGTGCCATGAAAGATGTGGCACTGTTTATGAGTAGTGCCGTTAAGCCAGAACGTTGTGCAGAGATGGAAGTTTGGGTTTTGGATACGTATTTTGCTCAGTTGCAACACGCGCTAATGGGCTATCAACCGAATCTTGACCCTAATGAAGTCGAGCGTGAATGGCGTCCTTTGTTTGCTGTGGCTTGGGCAGACTTTCAGCGATTTGTGAAAGGTTGGAGTCCCGACCACTGGAAGATCAATCCCTACACAGAAGCATTGACTCGCAGAGCGTTGGCTTACTTACGAAAGTGAGTCGAAGTTTAAAAAGAAAAGCCTCCAATTAGTAGGAGGCTTTGTTTTATCTTTGGCCTGGTCTGATGCGCGCCATGTAATAGGTATTGATGAATTCACCATCACGGAAGGAACCGTCAATCGCTTCACCTTCAATTTGAAATCCATGCTTTTTATAAAGCCCAATGGCGGCGTCGTTATCGGCATTGACCTCTATCTGAATTCTTCTCACATTTAACCAGTTATCTGCTAGTTCAGTGACTGTTTCTATCAATTTGCTACCAATACCGAGTCCATGGAAACTATCATGTACTCCGATGCCAAACGATGCCGTGTGCATCGTTCTTGGACGTAGAGAGTGGTGAAAGCCAATATTTCCGACGACTTTACCATCAATTTCAGCGACATAGCTATATACACCATCAGGTATGTTTGACAACCTTTCCACCCACATCGCGAGCGAAGGCTTTGGGAGTTGCAGGGTTTCACGTTGTGCTTTTGGTTGTGAATAGATTTCTACGAGTGCCGCTGCGTCTTCGACGGTCGTTGGACGTACGATAATTTCCATGCCTCTCTCCTTCGCTTTTTAGTTTTAATTTTTAATCTAACCACAGTTTTCTTATTTGGATAGTGTTTTTTTATGTTTAATGGATAAATGCCTTTTAAATTAGCTTGTTATGATGTCATTTTTTGAATTTTTAGTAGTGATTTATCATCGAATTGAGCGAGTAGATTGCAAAGGTGTTGAATTATTGTACTGAGAATGGCGCGTACTGCAGAGTATCGTGGTGAATTTCATGTCGCAGTAAATAAACGCATTTAGTCAAACTGTGACGACGGCACTGTGCGTCAGTTGACTTGAATCAATAGAGGATGGGGTTACCTCCTATGAGGTATAGGGAAACGACACGTTTAGGGCTATTTATGCTTAACTTGATAAGGGAGTTTTGTTGAGGAAATAGCATGAAATCCTCTCAGTCTAAAATATCGCAAAGTCGGCGCCGATTTTTGCGTGATACAGCTCGAACTGCGGCTGGTGTTGGCGCAGCTGCGTGTGTATTGGGCTTACAATCGCTACAAAGCCAAGCTCGAGAAACCAAAGGTGTGCCTATTCGTCCGCCTGGTGCACTGCCGGAAGGCGATTTCGAATCAGCTTGTATTCGATGTGGCTTGTGTGTTCAGGCATGTCCTTACGATACCTTGAAACTTGCGACATTACTTTCACCCGTCGCGACTGGCTCACCTTACTTTACTGCACGCGATATTCCCTGCGAAATGTGCGAAGACATTCCTTGTGTTGTCGCTTGTCCGAGTGGGGCGCTGGATCCGAAACTAACCGATATTGATGATGCTCGAATGGGTACAGCGGTTCTTATTGACCATGAAACTTGCCTTAACTGGCAAGGGTTACGATGCGACGTTTGTTATCGCGTTTGTCCGCTGATTGATGCAGCCATCACGTTAGAGATGGTTCACAACGACCGAACCGGCTATCACGCCAAACTTATCCCTACAGTGAATTCCGAAGTGTGTACCGGATGTGGTAAGTGTGAACAAGCGTGCGTGTTGGATGTCGCTGCTATTAAAGTTGTCCCGACGGATTTGGCGAAAGGCAAAGTGGGCAGCCACTACAATTTTGGTTGGAAAGAGATCGACAAACCACTCGAAAATATCCTCCCTAGTGAGACGCCTGTGCCGGAAGGTGCGCTTGAATCGCTAAAAGGAGGTAAGTAATGGCAAAGAATTTAGCTCAAAATGCTGGCAAAGAAGCGCTTGAAAAGCTTGGTTGGTGGCGCGCGCATCGGTTTTTGATTTTACGTCGGCTATGTCAGTTCACCATCATTGCGCTATTTATGGCTGGGCCGACGCTGGGAATTCTAACTGGTAATCTGTCATCAAGTATGTTGCTCGATACCGTGCCGTTAAGTGACCCGTTAATTGTGCTTCAAGCTTTGGCGACAGGGCATGTTCCGGAGTTTAATGCGTTGTTAGGCGTAGTGATTGTCGTGGTGTTTTACGCGATTTTGGCGCCGCGCGCATTTTGTGCTTGGGTGTGCCCGTTGAACATCGTGACAGACTTGGCGGCGTGGTTGCGTCGAAAGCTCAACATTAAAGCGAGCTATCGTTGGTCTCCCGTGATTCGTTATTGGCTGATCCCTGTTTTGATGTTGGGCAGTGCGCTGTCTGGCGCAATTCTTTGGACATGGTTAGATCCAGTGGCGGCACTGCATCGCGGGTTGGTGTTTGGTATGGGCGCAGGTTGGGTGTTGATCGCCCTGGTGTTCGTGTTGGATTTACTCTTGGTTGAGCATGGGTGGTGTGGGCACTTATGTCCACTGGGGGCTACCTATGGCGTGATAGGCCGAAAAAGCCTGTTGCGCGTTACTGCTGTTCGCCGCGAAGATTGCACCAAATGCATGGATTGCTTTTACGTTTGCCCAGAACCAGAAGTGCTTCGGCAGCCTTTGAAAGAGGGAGATCGTCGAGTTATGGATCAAAACTGCATTAGCTGTGGTCGTTGTTTGGATGTATGTCCAGAACATGTGTTTGAATTTAAAAATTGCCTATCAGTAAAAGTCATTGATTAAGCCACTGAGCACATTTACTCATGCTTTATTTCTCTTGATACTTGAACATCGCGCTTAGCCGAGGAGTTAAGTGCGATGTTTATCTTCATAACAATATCCCTCAGCCATATCTGCTTGCTCTGGGCTGAAAATAATAATGATATTGCGAATTTGTTACATTTAAAGCTATGATGATGCCTTCATATTTAAAGGAAACATCATGACTACCTCATCGCACGGCTGGAGAACGCCGCAAAATTTCCTCCTGTTAATTTCCATTATCGTGCCCATTGCTTTTTCTACCTGGATGGCGTTGTTGAACAACTTTGTTATCGAGAAAGCAAACTTTGATGGTGCCGACATAGGCTTATTGCAAAGTGTGCGTGAAATTCCGGGTTTTTTGGCCTTTACCGCCGTGTTTGTATTGCTGTTTATCCGAGAGCAACGCTTTATGCTCGTCTCTTTGGCGATGCTTACGCTTGGTACGGCATTAACAGGTTATTTTCCCACTTTGTACGGTCTACTTTTTACAACCTTGTTAATGTCCACCGGCTTCCATTACTTTGAAACACTCAAGCAGTCTTTGTCTTTACAATGGCTATCTAAAGAAGAAGCGCCAGAAATGCTGGGTAAGTTTATTTCTGTTGGAGCTTTGGCTTCTCTGTTTACCTACGGCGCCATTTGGGTTTCGCTCGAACAGCTCAAACTTGATTTTAAAACGGTCTATTTAATGGCTGGTGGTTTAGGTTTTGTGCTCATTTTGGTGATGGCATTTGCCTTCCCACAATTTAAGACAAAAGTTCCTCAGAACAAGAAGCTCATCCTGCGTAAACGTTACTGGTTATACTATGCGCTTACGTTTATGAGTGGAGCACGCCGTCAAATTTTTACGGTCTTCGCTGGTTTCTTGATGGTAGAAAAGTTTGGTTACTCCGCCGCAGATATTACGTTGCTGTTCCTGATTAACTATGTCTTTAACTTCTTGTTTGCGAAGCGAATAGGCCGTTTTATCGGCGTTGTAGGTGAGCGCAAAGCGTTGATGTTTGAATACGTCGGTTTGATCTTCGTGTTCGTCGGGTACGGTTTGGTGCAAACGGCTGAGTGGGCGGCAGTATTGTATGTTGTCGATCATTTATTTTTCGCGTTAGCGCTTGCGATTAAAACCTACTTCCAGAAAATTGCCGACCCAGCAGATATGGCGTCGACCGCGGGCGTTGCGTTTACGATTAACCATATTGCGGCGGTTGTAATACCTGTTACGTTTGGTGTGATTTGGCTGGTTTCACCTGCTAGCGTATTTTACATCGGCGCTGGTATGGCAGCAGTGAGCTTGCTGTTGTCACTCAATATTCCAGCGAAGCCGGAAGAAGGCAACGAAACTCGCTTGTTGAAGTGGAGTTAAGTTGGCACTCACTATCTAATCATTAAAGCGAATACCTGTAATTAGACTCGCTGAAAAGGGTGCTTATGCGCCCTTTTCTTTTGATTGCAAATAGATAATCCCCCCAATGGTTGTCAATGCATGCTACGTCCGTTAGGGTTTAGAACTAAGTATTTCGAAATAACTTGGGCATAACTGACGCGAAACAATAAGAGGGGAGCTATACAGTGCAGATACATGGCAGAGAGTTGGATTTAGATCTAGGAAGCCGTCACATCGTTATTCAGCGCCGCTATGAGGCGTTAGGTGCTGCAAACGACCTACTCATTGCTATTTGGTTTTTAATTGGTAGCTTTTTCTTTTTGAATGATTCGTTGATTGAAAGTGGTACTTGGCTTTTCATCGTGGGCAGTGCGCAGTTGATCATTAAGCCCCTGATAAAACTGATGAGTTTAGTTCATGTTGGTCGTTTGAATAAGCAACTTTCTGGCACATCAGCGAGCCGCTGAAATTACCGCTTCTTTTGAATACTTGCAAGCAAGAAGCCAGCAGGCGAGTTATCGAGGGGAAAGACGGAAGATAACGTGGTCACAACACTAACCACGTTATGTTCAGTTTGAAGCTTCAGAATTTAAAACGGATACCAGAACAGTTGTGTGTCCATCACGCGCTTGCTGATCGCAGCAATCACTATCACCGCAATCCCAGCCATGCAGATCATATCGGCTTTGGTCAGTGGTTTTAAGCTGTACCAAGTGCGAGAGGAGTGGCGGCCAAAACCACGTAGCGTCATCGCGTTTGAGATTTGATCGGCTCTGTCTAAACTAGAGAAAATCAGAGGTCCAAGAATCTTCGCGACGTTCTTCATACGAGTGAACAACGGAGCCTTCTTGCTCAGTTCTACTCCGCGTGCTTGTTGCGCGTGCATGATGTTAACAAAGTCCTTTTTCACTTCCGGCAAGTAGCGCAGCGTTAAGCTTACGGCATAGGCGATTTTGTAAGGTACACCCAAGCGGTTCAAGCTGGCTGAAAACTCCGTCGGGTGAGTGGTAAATACAAACACCAACGCGATTGGAAACATGCTGAAGTATTTCAACGTCACTGTTACTAGGTAAAACAACGTCTCTTGAGTGAGCGAGTAATTACCGGGTAACGAGAGTAAAACCGTTGATGAGCCCATGAACTCAGTACCTTGTTGCGGAGCTAACGCGAACATAAACAGGGCATTGATCAGCAATACCGTGCCTGTACCGAATAACAGCGGTTTGTAGACATGAAAGGGCACTTTGGTCATTTTCAATAAGCCTACACCAAGCACGATCAACAGCGCGATGATTCGCAAGTCAAATGTGGTCAACACCACCGTTACCCAAGCAATGAAAAGCAAGAACTTAGTAATGCCATTCAACTTATGAAGTGGTGATTGGGTATCGATGTAGTTGATACCAAACTTCATCTTATTGTCTTTCATGCCACAGCTTTCTCTGGTTGGTTTACTTCGCCGCTTTTTCGTTGGCGGTGCGCTTTTTCTACATTGATAAAGTGCTGCATAAAGCCATTGGTGTCTTCGATGCCAACTTTCGTAGCCAACTCAAACAGACTTGTTGTGGTGAGGTTTGCTTGGTCTAGTAGCTCTGGACTGCTGAATACCTGCGTCATTGGTGCATCCGCGACTAATTTACTGTCTGCAATCACGATAGAGCGCGTGGTGTATTCCAGCACTAAATGCATGTCATGAGAGATGATCATCACGGTTACGCCCAACTCGCGATTGAGCTTTTCGATGAAACTCAGCATAGACGTGTAGTTTCGATAGTCCTGACCTGCCGTCGGTTCATCAAGGATCAGAAGCTCTGGTTCCAATACCAAAATTGACGCAATGGTTACGCGCTTTTTCTGGCCGTAGCTCAATGCTTCGATTGGCCAGTGACGGTATTTGCTCAAACCGCACAGCTCAAGGACTTCAAATACTTTAGCTTCGATTTGTTTCTCTTCAACGCCACGATTACGGAGGCCGAAGGCCACTTCGTCGAAAATCATGTGATGGGAAATCATGTGATTCGGGTTTTGCATCACCACGCCCACTTTCTGGCTACGCTCGAAGATGGTCAGTTCGTTAAGATCTTGACCATTTATGCTCATTGAGCCGCTATCCGCTTCAATAACGCCCATAATCAGTTTGGTGATGGTCGATTTACCCGAGCCATTTTTGCCAAGTACAGAGACAAACTCGCCACGCTTGATGTCAAAACTCACGTCTTCTAACGCGTTTTTCTCACCGTCGTAAGAATAGGTGAGGCCACGGACTTCAAGCAAAGTCTCGGCTGGCGTTTTAGGTGGTTGTGCTGTTGAACCATCAAACCATGCTTGTACCGCTGGTTTATATAGCTCCAACGGTAATGTAGTTAAGCTAGAAGGTTTTGCATCGCCCTCAATCGCGCAGCCTGCTTCTTTTAGTGCTGAAATATAAAGCGGTTCGCGGATGCCGTAATCTTCTAGCAGAGGCGACGCTAAAATTTCATCTGGCGTTGTATCGGTAATGATTTCGCCGCTTTCCATCAAGATAATACGGTCAACTGAGCAATGCAGAACGTCTTCAAGACGATGCTCAATGATTACGATGGTTTTGCCCGTTTCGCGGTGTAGATCATCGATAATCTCGATGGTTTTTTTACCCGTTTTAGGGTCAAGCGCAGCTAGTGGTTCATCAAACAAAAGGATATCGACGTCATCGACGAGAATGCCCGCCAAAGAAACACGCTGTTTCTGCCCGCCAGATAAATCGTGGGGTGAGCGATCTAACATCTGTTCCAAGTCGACCATTTTGGCCGTGGCTTTGACCAATGGGTACATGTCGATATTTGAAGTTAGCTGGTTCTCCAGCGCAAATGCAATGTCTTCGCCAATGCTCAAACCGACAAATTGGCTGTCCGTATCTTGCAGTACGATGCCAACTTGCTCAGTGTATTGGTGCATGTCGAAAGGGGCGGTGTCTTGACCATTGATGGTCAATGTTCCACTGGTTTCCCCTTTGATTGCGTGTGGGATCAGTCCGTTAAGACATTGCCCAAGGGTAGATTTACCACTACCACTTGGACCGATAATGACGATTTTCTCTCCTTTCTCTATCCTTAGATTGATATTTTTTAGCGTCGGTTTGTCCAGCGACTCATATCTAAAAGAGAAGTTAGAAAATTCGATTGTCATTCGACATTAAGCCTCTGTTAAGTTACGGCTTTGCTTGTTACGTTTAGCGACAGACTTAAGAATGAAGAAGCCAACAATAGCAATAAGAATGGTGTTACCGATCGCGATAATAGAAAGCTGGGTAAACACTTTAGTGAACGGTTCTGCGTATAAAATCGTGTCGAGGAATGCAGAGCAACCGTAACCAAATACGTTGCCTAATAGCGCAAGTACTACGAATAACGCGAAGTCTTTCATATTGAAATCACCTTTCTCCAAACGGTAGCGCGTTAGAGAAGGGAATAGACCGATAATCAAACCAACAATACCTGAACCAAGTACCCAAGTGAGCCATACGCCCCAACCTGCAAATAGGTCAGTAACCCAGTGACCAATAAAACCAACCAAGAAGCCAACAAGTGGTCCAAATAGTACTGAGAACAATGCTAATACTGCCATTGCTGGTTTTAGCGTTGTGTTTGCAAACACAGGGATGCCAAACATAGGTAAGCCGCCGATACCGTAAAGAGCAGCACCGATTGCAATAACCACAACAGTTTTAGCGGAAAGATTCATAGATAACCTCAGTTCAATAGTCGATTTTAAAGAACGTTCATTTATATTGTTGGAAAGCGTTAGTTATTTGATTGTGTAACATATATTCAAAACAACCAAGCTGCTTATTGTTTGCTCTATTTTTCTTCAGGAAATGTGTGATTTGATTCACGCATCCCTTTGACTGGCTTTGGTTTTAGCAAGCATTAAAAATAAGGCGCGCATTATACAGAATATTAATAAAAGTGGGAATGCTATCTATCTGGATGGCTAGAATGAATCAGGGGCTGATCGTCAGCCCCTGATTACACGGTTTGATGTTATTTTTACCAATAAATGAATGCGCTATATGTTCATTAATGGTCGAGGTATAAATAGTTCTGCCAGCTCTTCATACGAATAAGCACTTTGCGCATCACTGATACGTGAGTAAAGCTGTCTGAATAAACTGCAACTTCAACCGCAGTACCCATTGGTAGGTGGTATCCACTCAAGTCGTCGGTAATTTTCAGCTTCGCAAAAACACGTCCGCTCGTGCGCAAGGCATCAGTCCCAAGCAGAGCGCCTCGCGCTTGAATTTGGCTTTCACCAATGGCTGGAATCACGTCAATGACTTCGCCACGGAACACTTTGCCCGGAATTGCGCGGAACATAAATTCTGCTTCAAAGCCTGGCTTCAAGCGTTGTAATGAGTTCTGTCTGAATGCCGCGGTGTACGTAATGTCTTCGGTATGTACGAAGGTCATTGCCGGGGCAAGTGGCAACGGCACAGCCATAACACCAGGACGCAAAGCCAATTGCGTAACGTAACCATCGGTTGGCGCACGAACGACGGTTTGCTCTAGGTTAAACTCTGCTTTACGCAGCTCGGCAAGAAGTTGCGCGACTTGGGTATTTTCGCCTCCGATTTCAGAGTCCAGAGCGATTTGCGCTTGTTCTTGTTGCAAAATCGCAACGTCTAACATGGCTTCTGCCGCTTTATACGCTTGGCGTCGAGTATCTAAATCTTGTTCAGTAAACGCGCCACGATCAAAGCCCCTTTGATATCGGCTAAACTCCCTTTGTGCTTTATCTCTGTCCGCTTGCGCTTTCAATACAGCAGCTTCTGCTTCTCTTAGATCAGACTCTAAACCCAACGCACCTTGGCTTGCTTCTTTGACTTTCGCTTCAAGGCGAGCAACTTCTGCTTCAAAAGGCACAGGATCGATTTTGAAAAGAATATCGCCCGTTTTGAGCGGTTGGTTGGCTTGGACTGGCACTTCCACCACGCGGCCACGCACGCCAGAGACGATAGGCGTAGTCGGGAACACTTGGTTACCCAATTGAGTAAATGGGTGGTTGTAGTTCATAAGCAGCACGAGTGTGCCCACTAACACTACGCCGCCAAGTACGGCGGTTGGAACGGTCCATTTGTTTAGAGGAATATTGAAAATTTTAAAAATGGCAATACAAAGAGCGGCGTAAGTCAGAATCAGCAATAAGTCCATTATTCGTCCTCTTTACTTTGTTCAGGCAAAGGCTTTTGCTGAATCTTTTGTTGTTTCAACATCGATACTTGGTTTTTGAGTTCGTTGACTTCATCGATGAGTTCTTCAAGGCGGTGATGAATGTCGTGTGTTTCTTGTTCTAGTTGTTTAAAACCCCAGCCGCGTTCCTTGCGCCATAATGTTGCCCAGATCCATAAAAATGGCCACAGCGCATGCAAAGTGAAAAGGCTGACCCAGCCAGCGTAGTGAATTGCGTCTTGGTGCGGGTGCTCTCTCTCTTTGGCGATTTCATATGGAATATCATGGATGACAATGATTCCGTAAAAGATCACTAAAGCAACGAAGATGAGTAACCCAAGTGCAAAATAGTCTAGAAACATCTTACCTACCTGTGCGTATTGCGAAATGGAAAATCTACGTAAATTAACAATTTAAGTATTTGTCTTAACTACAGATGAATCAAGCGGTTTTTATGTAGGAATTATGTTTATGCGATGTAAGTATCCACTGATGTTTATTGGCAGTTAAGGTGTTGCTGAGTACTTATTTAAACAAGCAGTGAAGTGATATAGGAAGGATAAGTAAAAAGTATACTAAAGCCCCAGGTGTCAACCGGGGCATGGTTTAAAGTTCGGTACAGACTTGGTTTCTGCCATTGGCTTTGGCGCGATAAAGAGCTTTGTCTGCACGATAAAAAGTTCGCTGAGTATTCTCGCCTTCTCGATGCAAGGTAATCCCTATGGATACGGTCAGCCCCCGTTCACCAAGAATATCGTCCCAACCATATTGATAAATCCGTTCACGATAATTCTCGGCATGCATTTCTGCGCGTTCCAGTTGGGTATTCTCAAGGATCACGAGGAACTCTTCACCACCAAATCGTACGCACGATGCGCCTTTAAATCTGAAGTAGGACGCCAGTTCCTGTGACACACTTTTGATCGCTTTGTCGCCAACCAAGTGGCTTAGTTCGTCATTGATGGATTTGAAGTGATCGATATCGATGACCATCAATGCAAATGCAGTATCGTGCAGAAGTAGATCTTTTAGTTTAACTTCTAACCAGCGTCGGTTGTGTAAAGACGTAAGTGGATCGGTAAAGACGTCCTGCTGTAGCTGAGCAACAGTATTTTTATGCTGCTTGGTGGTTTCTTTTAGTTCTTTGTTTTCTAGCTCTGACAAAATGAGTTTGAGTTGTAACTCAAAGCGTGAAAGTCGGCGTAGTTGAGCAGACCCTAACTCACCGATCGGAATATGTTTTACAAGATCAGATTCGATTCTATGCGCTTTTTTTTCACAATTTAATGCTTCTTGATACAACCCTTGAGAGGCGTAAACTTGACTCATCGCGTTATAAAAATGTTGAGTAACGATAGGAGATAGTTGCTTTTGAATCCTTTTACTGATGGAGTCCAACGTTAAATTAGCTAAAGAAGTGTGCCCTACACCGTTTAGACAATACGCAGTCTCAATTTTGACCATCGTGGATAACCAGTATGTCGTGGCACTACCCGTTGTATACTGAACATTCGAAATAGCCAGCAACGCATTGGGGTAGTCTTCTTGCAGACGATGTAATTTGGCTCGGTAGAGGTGAATTTGTGCGGCGAGGTTTTTATCACTGACGAGAATGCTCAGTTCTTCACATTCACTCAATAGTTCTTTGGCGTCTGCGGTACGGTTCAAGCTGATATAACAGGCAAGCATGTACAGCTTGTAACGAAGGCGTAGGGATCGACTGCCAATAGCGTGATCGATAGCATCTATTTTTTGATAATAACGTAATGCACGTTGGTGATCCCCATGGGCATCGCACAAATTACCCATTCCAATAATGGCCAATACGTACTCATCAATATAGCCGTACTCGACGGCGATATTGGTTGAAGCAACATACTCGGTTAATGCCGCATTGTAGTCACCTACTTCAACCAAACGCTCACTCAAGCTTGCTTTCACAGAAAGAATATCTTCTACATCCTCTGGTAAAACAAGCAACTCAAGCGCTTGTTTCAATTCACTAATGCTGTCGTTGAGCTGTTTGATCTCTCTTCGATACTCGGCGCTAATGATATAGCAATGCGCTTTCTCTCGGTTTGTTGACGCAATATGTAACCCTATGTGTTCCCATAGCGTAATCGCTTCTTCACCTGAAACGGAAGAAGGATCGATACCTGCGTCAGTCACCTTGCTAAGCAGTTGTTCCATTCTTCATTACCTCAATATAACTTTCTTCGAGCTGTTCTAACGTGAATGGGAAGGTCAGGATATCTTGCAAATACAGTATCGGTTTCGGGCCTTTGATTCCGCGTCGCTTCCATGGATAGATGTCTAACATCGCTTGGACAGTGCGGTAGACCTCTTCTGCTGCTTGACCTTTTTCTGCAATTAACATTGCTAGCCTGTTACTGGAAATTCTCGAGATGAGGTCGCTGGAGGTTGTCAATGCATGAACGAGCTCGGTACAAACATCGAGAACTTCGGGGTTTGAATGCTGAATCATAATGATGGCGTGGTTAGAGCGTTTGAGCTCCGTTTTAAACAAAACTAACTGTTCCCACCAGTAGGTCTCAGAAACGACATTAGAGAACTGTTTTTCAGGGTCGTATTCGTGTTGAGAGCGAATATGATTGATCAGCTTACGTGCTCGCTGCTCTAGTTGGCGTTTAGAGCCTCTTGCTTTATCCATGCTGATTCGATGAGTTTGTTCTTTGAGCATTTTGAGTGCGTGCTTACGGTATTTCTTGAACGCGTTAAACGCAGACTCAAAGTCACCTTGTTCTTCAGCGACTCGTGATTGTTGGAAGCAAATTTGGCTGAGTAGCTCACCGTGGTCGAAACTGAGTGCAGACTCTTCTGCTGCAAGTAGCAACTTGGCAGCGCTGTCTGTATTTTGGCGCAAAAGCTCAAGTCTTGCTCGGCTAATAAAAGAGTGTGCTTTCATCCAAACGAGGTCATGCTCAATGGCGAGCTGGTGGGCTTTTTGGGTGGCTTCTTCGGCCGCATCAAGGCGTTCTAGTCCAAGCAGTGCTAACCCTTTAAAGTCCCAGATCTCGGCTTGCCATGTACTATCATCATGATCTTTTAATACTTCGGTTGCTCCATCCAGTACCGTAAGCATCTCGACAAACTTATTTAGTAAGTAATAGTCCCAAGCTAATAAGATGCGCGCTTTACCTTCTAACCAAGCAATACGAACATTGTTTGCCACTTTAACGGCTAACTCATGAGTTGAAGCGGCAAGTTGGTGTTCATTAGTGATGCGCCATACATTACCAAGCCCAATTAGAGATTCGATTTGAATTTCAACATCATCAACGAGAGCAGATTGTTCGAGCGCATTAATCCAATATTGTTGCGCGGAATAATACTTTGCTTGGCCCCAATATTGGAGAGCAAAAAGATGGAGAATTTCCGGGAGATGATCGTCGGTTTCAAGCTGTGTTTGTTTGCTGTAAGCGTCTTTGACGAGTTTTAAGCCTTGTCGGTAATCCATTAGGCACCAACAGCATTGCGCCATGATGAGTAAGGCTTTGATCTCTCCGTCCACAAATAAAATTTGTTCCGCGCGGATACGATATTGCTGCGCAATATTAAAGGTATGTTTAGGGGCCGATTTTATTTGGCCTTTAAGCTTAGTGAGATCATCTTCTAGCTGAATTTGGTTTTTATCCAACGTTCACATCCATGACTATCGAACTGGAAATCACACCTAATATTAAGTGGTTAGATGCATGTTTCTTTACCAAAGCGATGCGGATAACGTTTTGGTAAACGATCAGGGGCCGTAATGTATACCGTTACAACCCCTAATTACTACATCTAAATTACCAATAGAATAGCTACGATAGGAGCTGTTTGATTGTCAAAGGTGCATCAGAGACTTCTAACCTTTGTGCAGCGGTAAGACCTTGTTTATCCTGATAGCACAAATTATGCCAAGCTCTGAATATATCTAAAAGAGGTAAAATACCAGCAGGTCGTAATTTGCGACGTGGCTCGTTAATGAAGCTTTCGAAAAGAATCTGAAAGCGGTTTTGATAAAACTTCACATGACGAGTTGTCGCAACGTTAAACCATTTTTCAGGCTCATTTTGATCGCCAGCGAGGTAGCAAATGCCTTTGTGGTTTTCGTTTTGACTAGAGATTGCCCAACGATCGCGCCACCAACTCATATAGGCGATATCGACTTTGCCAAAGGGAGTGCTCATGTCCCAACTAGCGTCCTCTTCTACGTACATCAAGTCGACACTTTTCTCTTTAATACGAGGTAAACAAACGCTCAGTGCAGCTGAACGTAGTAGGGGATCTTGAGGCATGTATAGAGATACACGTTTGTTTGGGCAGCACATATCAAGTACGTGCAAATAGTGTGCATACGAGGTGTATGGCGGACGGACTAATGCCCCTTTTGAAGGGTAATGAAATACAGATAGATTACCAAGAGGGTCTTCTACGTTACCGCGAGCCAAAATTGTTTGGTATTTTTGGTCAATTCGCTCTCTGAGGTGATAAGAAGGTTCCGCAAGCGGCTCACTTGCTTCCGCTACATACTCCTGGGAAACAAAACGAGACACCTCATCGTAAGGATTATGATCGAGCGTTGCGATTGGCTCTTCATCAGCGGAATAATTGACGTGCTGGCAAAGAATATAGCCAGAATGCGCTTCGCCAGAAACAATCCAATACACACCATTATTGCTGTTCGGTTGCAATGCAATATAGTTTGAGGCCAATTCATAATACGTTGCGTGGTTTACCCAGCGCGCATCAATGGTTGCCAGCTTGCGGCGGCAGCGGCTAGCTATATGGTCAACATGATCGTAAAAGGTTTTTGGGTTAATACTAAGCTTGCGGCAGATTTCTCGTACGGAATATCCCGTAAACAATAAACCCATCAAGTTCTCTTGAAATTGAAGCTTCTTGTTGGCACCAGACCACTTGTCGACAAAGGTACTTTGACACACTTTACAGCGGTAACGTTGGCGATCGCCACTGTAACCGAAAGCGTGATAGAGGTGTTTGTGAGTGTGGACAGAAAGTCCAAAGTTGTCGCAATCATCATTACGGCAAGCAGGCAACCCGTCACTGTGGACGTGCCGCAGGCGATGAAGTTCGTTCACGACATCGCGATTATTAAGTAAGGGGGGGAAAGCTCCACATTCACGGCATACCATCGCCGGACGCTTAGGGTTCGCATGTTGCAGAACGTAACGCTTTGCATCACTCAATCCAAAGTTGTCACACGCCAATGTTTTACAAAAGTTGAGTTGTAACCCATCTGCGTCTTTTGGCAGTTCGCCGTTAGACACAATCGCCCCCTCGGGATAATTCGGGCAGCCAGCATAACTCTGGCTGCAAATTATTACTTACTATTTGTTCTTAGATGTTGATTGCAGTTTCTAGTGCAACTTTCATCATGTCGTTGAACGACTTCTGACGCTCTTCTGAGCTTAGTTTTTCACCACGGATGATGTGGTCAGAAACTGTCAGGATAGTCAGTGCTTTCGCGCCTAGGTCAGCTGCTACGCCGTAGATACCAGCCGCTTCCATGTCTACACCTAGGATGCCTAGTTTTTCCATCTTCTCGAAGATGTCTGCTTCTGGTGTGTAGAACAGGTCTGCAGAGAATACGTTACCTACTTTTACAGGCACTTCCTGAGCGCGCGCTTGGTTAACTGCTTCTTCTAGAAGACCGTAATCAGCGATTGCTGCGAAATCGTGGTTGTTGAAACGGATACGGTTAACTTTAGAGTCTGTAGAAGCACCCATACCGATAACAACGTCCATTAGTTTCACGTCGTCACGTACTGCACCACAGCTACCTACACGGATAACGTTTTTCACGCCGTATTCAGCGATTAGCTCGTGTACGTAGATACAGCAAGACGGGATACCCATGCCGTGGCCCATTACAGAAACTTTTTTGCCTTTGTAAGTGCCAGTAAAGCCGAACATGTTGCGAACGTCACAAACTTGTTTCACATCTTCTAGGAACGTTTCAGCGATGTATTTAGCGCGCAACGGGTCGCCTGGCATCAGAACTGTTTCAGCGAAATCACCTGGTTGTGCGTTAATGTGTGGGGTTGCCATAAGTGCTCTCCAAAGTTTTGTTTTGATAAAACGCCTCTATTATAGAACGCTATTACCAATTCTGTTGAACTTGTTCGTTTTCGTTGAGGCAATAATATCGGGACGTACAGTAGCCCCTTGAGAGCTTAGTCACAAAAACCACGTATTTAGAAACTGCAACTCCTATTGATAACTAAATCTGTTGAAACCAAAAGAGCAATCGATTTGCTTTTGAGCAGTTTGTCGATTGCGCGCACAAATTCTTTGTTTTTGGGCCAAACTTTTTTCTGAAAGCTGGTTGATCGAAATACTTTCGAGTGAAGTAAAACGATTAAATTGTACAACTTATTTTCTTGTACAATCTGGAAAGGCTTGCTATAAGTTATACAACAAAACTTTTTGTATAGGGATGCGTCATCATGGAATCTTCAATCAAAGTAGGTATCAGTTCGTGTGTTTTGGGTGAACGAGTGCGTTTTGACTCTGGTCATAAGGTGAGCAACTTTGTGACTAAAGAGCTCAGCCCGTATTTTGACTTTGTTTCGGTATGCCCTGAAGTCGGCGTAGGTATGCCAGTACCCCGTCCAACAATTCGTCTTGTTTCTAATGAAGAGCGTGTTGCATTGGTTGAAACCAAAAATCCAGAAAATGATCATACCGACAATATGCTCACTTACTCGGCCAATAAAGTAGATGAACTTCAAAGCGAGCAGCTTTGTGGTTACATCGTTTGTGCCAAGTCACCAACTTGTGGCATGGAGCGAGTCAAGGTTTACAGCAAGAACAGTGCTGCGAAAGAAGGTGTTGGCTTGTATACACAAACATTGATGCAAAAAATGCCTTGGTTGCCTGTTGAAGAGGATGGCAGACTTAACGACCCTGTATTGAAAGAAAATTTTATTACTCGAGTATTTTGTCTAAATGACTTTTACGACTCGATGGATGGTGAGCCTACTCGTGGCAAAATCATCGACTTTCATTCGCGCTACAAACTGACGTTAATGGCACACCACCCAGAGTCATACCGATCCCTTGGCCGCTTAGTTGCCGATGTCGCTAATTATGAAATTGAAGACTTTTACCAAGAGTATCGTTTAGGACTGATGAAGGCGTTAACGAATCGGGCTAGCCGCAAAAATAACACAAATGTGTTGATGCATTTACAAGGGTACTTCAAACGCTCACTAACTAAAGAAGAAAAAGAAGAGTTAGCGACAGTGATTCACGACTACCGTATTGGAATGCTGCCTCTGCTAGCACCACTTACGTTGATTAAGCATTACTTAAATACTTACCCAGACGAGTATTTATCAAAACAGAAGTTTTTAGAACCGTATCCGCAGGAGATGAGATTACGCTATGGTTTGTAGTTCAGAAGAAAAACTATACGCGATCCGAGATGTCGCAGAAATCACGGGTGTAAAACCAGTTACGCTGAGAGCTTGGCAACGAAGATACAACTTGATCCAGCCTCAGCGAACTGAAAAAGGACACAGACTCTATCGCCAGCAAGATCTCGATACGATTCGCGAAGTCCAGAGTTGGCTCGCGAAGGGGATTTCGATTGGTAAAGTGAAGGGGCTGCTAGGAAAAAGCGCCGATGTCGAAGTCAAAAACGAGGTTCGCACACTCGAAGAAGTTGAAAACATGCTGCTTGCGCTGTCTACCCTGAATCGAGGAAAAGCAGAGAGTTTACTTGCCTCTGTTCTTAAAGAGTACCCACTAAAACTCGTTATTGATCAGTTTATTAGCCCAGTATTTGATGCGCTAGATATGGTAAAAGGATCGTTGCGATCCTTGCAGGTGGGGTTATTTCAGACTTGTTTGATCACTCGTCTTGCCCTTGTTATCGATTCTGAAAACAAAGCCGCTTCCAAAGGAAAGTGTCTGCTCATTAGCTTTGAACAAAACAGAGAATCTGAGAGTTGGATTCAAGCAGCGAAGCTTTGTGAACAAGGGTATCACACGACTTTGATCGATAAGGTTGATGATGTTTCTGGTCTACTAGATCACGAGGTCATTGAAAATGGTTCGTTTATCTACCTTTTCTCCAATAAAGCACTAGCTGCTAAACAAGTAGCGTCCATCAAAATGCTTCACGCACAGCTAGGTGATCGGATGGGGTGCTCTGAAGTGATAGAGAAATTACACCTAACTTAGTAGACAAAAGATAGGAGCTACCATGATTTTAGTATGGTTTCGACGTGACTTGCGTACGTTAGACCACACGGCACTCAAAGCGGCATTGGATTCAGGTCAGCCTGTCGTCGCTTGCTTTATCGCGACGCCAGAGCAGTGGCGGGAGCATCACATGGCGCCGATGCAGGCAGACCTCATTGCTCGTCGCTTAGCTTGTCTTAACGAGGAGCTTGAAAGCCTTAATATTCCTTTTTTGTACAAAGAGGTGCCGTCGTTTTCCGATTGTACAGATGTGATTAGTGGGTGGGCGGAAACACTTGAAGCCACGTCTGTCATGGCAAACATTCACTATGAGGTGAACGAACGAGAGCTCGATACACAAGTAAGTGAAGCGTTAGCTTCTCACGATATCGAATTTGAACTGTTTCATGACAAATGTGTGCACGCGCCAACGACGGTTCTTAATAAGCAAGGCGAATATTTTAAGGTATTTACGCCATTCAAGCGTGCTTGGTTAACGCAGTTCCATATGCCGACGGTAGTAAAACCTCACGAGCAAGCGCCACTCAATAAAAAGGTACTCGAACAATTAGAGTCGGCTCGATTTAATTCAAGCTTCACATTTAGCTATCCTCGAGAATCCAGTGAAGACTGGCTGGCTTCGACTAATGATATTTTGAAGCAGCTTAGGGAATTTGCACGGGAGCGCAGTGACGCGTATCAAAGCGAGCGAGACTTTCCAGCTATTGATGGCACTAGCCAACTGTCTCCATACCTTGCGATTGGCGCACTATCACCAAGGCAGTGTATTGCTCGTTTGTATGCTGAAAATCAACAAAATGACCTTACAGAAGGGAAAGCAACTTGGCTAAGTGAGATCATTTGGCGTGAGTTTTATCAGCACCTATTGGTTTTCGAACCAAAACTCGTCAAAGGCAAAGGATTTATCGATTGGGAGGATAAAATCCAGTGGTCCTATGATGAGAAAGCCTTTGAGCGATGGAAGACAGGAACAACAGGATACCCAATCGTTGATGCAGCAATGCGTCAGCTCAATCAAACAGGCTGGATGCACAACCGATTACGTATGATTGTCGCGAGCTTTCTTACCAAGGACTTACATATTGATTGGCGATGGGGAGAAGCGTACTTCATGAGTAAGCTGGTGGACGGCGATTTTGCAGCGAACAATGGTGGCTGGCAATGGTCTGCTTCTACGGGCTGTGACGGGCAGCCATACTTTCGTATTTTCAACCCGATAAGCCAAGGCGAAAAGTTCGATGCTAATGGTGAATTTGTGCGCCACTGGGTACCAGAAATCAAAAGTGTACCGAACAAATACATCCATAAACCTTGGACTTGGGAGGGCTTTTCTTTACTGGAATATCACAAGCCGATGGTTGATCACAAGACAGAAAGAGAGATAACCTTACAGCTCTTTAAAAGTGCCAAGGAATAGAGTGAAATGCTTAGCAAAAAGCGATCAATGAGTTTCGCAAAACGTACCCTGCTATCTGTGTCGTTATCTTTAGTGAGTGGTCTATCATTCGCTAAGATGTACGAATTACCAGAGGATGGAAGCCGTTTAATTGGTCGCCTTGAAAACCACGTCGTGCAAGAAGGCGAAACCATGGCAAATATCGCTAAGCTCTACGATGTGGGTATGCTAGGTTTAATGGCCGCAAACAAAGGCGTGGATCCCTTCTTACCAGAAGAGGGGCATGTTCTTACTATTCCGACACAGCTAATCCTCCCAGACGTACCTTATAAAGGTATCGTTATTAATCTAGCCGAGCTGCGCTTATATTACTTTCCGAAAGGAGAGAATATTGTCCATGTATTTCCTGTCGGAATTGGCCGAATAGGGCGCGATACCCCAGTAATGACAACGCGTATCAGCCAAAAACGACCGAACCCTACATGGACTCCTCCAGCCTCTATTCGTGCCGAGTACAAAGCAAAGGGCATTGACCTACCAGCCGTTGTTCCTGCGGGGCCTGATAATCCACTTGGTATGTTTGCATTGCGTTTAGCTTACGGGAATGGCGAATACCTAATTCATGGTACCAACAAGGACTTTGGGATTGGTATGCGAGTCAGCGCGGGTTGTATTCGTATGGACCCAAGTGACATTGAGTGGTTATTTGACAAGGTTCGTAACGGCGAAGACGTTAACATCATTAACCAGCCTATCAAAATGACACTTGAGCCTGACAGAAGTGTGTTCTTAGAAGCACATGAGCCTTTGACTCGTAGTAATGGCGAGAAAGATGAACTCAAAGTGCCGAAAGAGTTAAAGTGGTGGCTGGATGAATTCGGTATGAAAAACGTGAAGGCTAAAGCAGCAATCGCTGCACAGAATGGGGTTCCCGTCGAAATAACCGCGCCTTAACGGGCGTTAAGACGCGGTATCAAATCTTACTTAGTGTAAGACTGAGCGATGTTATCGATACGCTCGTTAGCACGCTCAGCTTCTTCTTGAGCAGCCATTGCTGCTGCGCCTGATTTTTGAACGTCAGATTGAAGAGCTTGTACGTCTTGGCTTAGTTGGCTAACTTGGTTGCTTAGTTCGTCTAATTTTGCTGCATTTGCTGTAGCTGCGTCATCAGAAGAAGCACAACCGGCTAGTAGAAGTACTGAAGTTGCTGCAGCTGCGATCAACGTTTTGTTCATATAAGAACTCCTTGCTTATAGTGAAAGTCTCGCCACTAGCTATTATTTTATACAGTAGCGAGGTTAAATGTGGTTACATTTTATCAGTACATGATGTAGCAAAAGTCAAAAAAACCCAAGAATTTCATGGAGTACCTGACGTCAACTTTTACCTGAACTTAACAAAGTTTAACTACCTATCCTTTATTTCGTTCTCACAACAGTTTTCATAGCAGGTGTATTTGCCACGTTCCTGATATCAATAATTTAGACGATATTGACACAAATGAAAGTTTATTGGCCCAAATAACTGCTATTTAAGTCGTTTTGTTGATGGATAGAAGGCATATTTGAACGGCTTTTCTCTAAACTTCCTGTCCAGCTGCTCATCAAAAAGGCTAGTCTTTACTCTGAACTGAGCCACAAATGATGTTTTACCGTTACCACAGGGAATTAGTTTGTGTGATCTCTATCTATACTCCTATGATTTGCGGTATTATACCGAGCTTTATTTTTTTGCTGCGTTAGAGCGGAAACGACACTACAGAGCGCTCAGACGCTGACTGATTTATTGGAGAATACTTTGCAATTTAAAGATCTAGGCCTAGACAACCGATTGTTGAAGAACCTAAAACACTACGATTTTAAAAAAGCGACTGACATTCAGCAGCAGGCGATTCCTGTTGCGATTGCAGGCAAGGATCTATTGGCATCTTCGAAAACAGGTTCGGGCAAGACTTTGGCGTTTGTATTGCCAATGCTTCATAAGTCTTTAAAGACAAAATCGTTTTCTGCGAAAGACCCTCGCGCGGTAATCCTTGCTCCTACTCGTGAGCTAGCGAAACAAGTATATGGTGAGCTTCGTTCTATGCTAGCTGGCCTATCTTATGAAGCAGCACTGATTTTGGGTGGTGAGAACTTTAACGATCAGGTAAAAGCTCTGCGTCGTTACCCGAAATTTATCGTGGCGACACCAGGACGTTTGGCTGATCACTTAGAGCACCGTTCGCTTTATCTGGATGGTTTGGAAACGCTAATTCTGGACGAAGCAGACCGTATGTTGGATTTGGGCTTTGCACCAGAGCTTCGTCGCATTCATAAAGCAGCCAAGCATCGTCGTCGTCAAACGTTGATGTTCTCTGCGACATTAGATCATGCAGACGTCAATGAAATCGCGGCTGAAATGCTCAATGCGCCAAAGCGAATTGCTATCGGCGTTTCTAACGAAGAACATAAAGATATCACGCAAAAATTTTACTTGTGTGATCACCTAGATCATAAAGAGGCAATTTTAGATCGTGTTCTTTCTGAGGCTGAATACCGTCAAGTTATTATCTTTACGGCAACGCGTGATGATACTGAGCGACTAACAGAAAAGCTGAACGAAAAGAAACTGAAGGCTGTAGCACTAAGTGGTAACTTGAACCAGACTCAACGTAACACCATTATGAGTCAGTTTGAGCGCGCAGTATTTAAGATCCTTGTAACGACTGATGTTGCTTCCCGCGGTTTGGATATTGCAACTGTGACACACGTCATCAACTTCGATATGCCAAAGCATACCGAAGAATACGTACACCGAGTTGGTCGTACTGGTCGTGCTGGAAACAAAGGGGATGCAATCTCTCTTGTTGGTCCAAAAGACTGGGATAGCTTTAAACGTGTAGAAGCATACCTACAACAAGATCTTGAGTTTTCATTGTTCGAAGATTTGAAAGGTAAGTTTAAAGGCCTTAAGCCACCTAAACCAGATTTCCGCAATAAGAAAGCGACCGCAAAGAAAGCTCGCCCTCAAGCGAAAAAATCGGCGAAAAAACCAGCTAAGCGTGACAAGAGCTTCTACAAAAACGTATCTGTGGGTGATGATGTCTTCATCCCTAAGAAAAAACCAGCGGCACCGAGCTCTGAAGAGTAAAAGCTGCTGTAGTTTCCCATTGATTTTAGTTCTTAAAAATCCGAGTGTTCGCACTCGGATTTTTTATGTCTGTCGCTAGGTGAAATAGCGTCTTTCCATACTCACTCGTTAGTCAGCTTTTATATCTGTCTGGTTGTATATAAACAGCATAGAACGCTAATTTAGGAAGTTATTAAGTTTTATAACCTCGGTCAAAGCAAACGTTTTTCCTCACACACTAGATAAAAATCTTACATGATCATGAAAATGATAATTGATCTCATTTTTATTTAAGGGCAGAATACGCGCCATTGTATTAATCCTATAAATGAATTCGCTCTCTATATGAAATTTACTCATGTTTTTTTAGGGCTCATAATTACCTCTAGTTCTGGCTTTGCTGCTGATGATTTCAACTGGCTTCGAGATGATGCTCGTAAAGATGAGCGAGTTCTTACCTACCTAACAGAACAAAACCACAAAACTGAACAGCACCAAAAAAGTTATCAGACGTTGACAAAAAACCTACTCACGCAGTGGGATACCATGGTGGCAGACAAAGGTGATAAGCCATGGTCGATCGTGAGTGGAAGAGAGTGGACGCTAACGCGTCGCGATGGTCGTTACTTACTGTTATCCCGTGCGAGTCAACATGCACCAGAAAACGTGGTGTTCGATTTCGATGAACGACAATCTGCGCATCAGTACTACCAACTTGGTCAATGGCAAGTGAATGGTGACACGCTCCTTTTCACGGAAGATATCGACGGCAGCGAACAATATCGTGCTGTGGTTGTTGATTTACTCTCCGGTCAATCTACGGAACTGGCGACGCACGTCGATAGTGGCGTATTGTTGTCACCTAACGGGAAAGTGGCATTCCTCGTTGCAAAAGAAAAGCGCACCCAGCGACCTCATCAGATCTTACGTATCTCCACTGAATCTTTGGCAAAAACAGTCCTATGGAATGAACCCAAGTCAGATTGGTTACTTTCTTTCTATCGTGCGGCAGATAGCCGTTATGCTGTGCTGCAAAGCAACAACGAGTCAACAACAGAGCAGAAGCTTGTCGACCTAGAAACGGGCACTGTCTCAGATTCATTGCGAAAGCCTGAAGTGGGTGTGGAATATTACGCGGATGTGGCGAAAGGTTACATTTATCTTAAAAGCAACCTGGAAGGAAAGTTCGCCCTTTACCAAGCCGAACTCGCACCGCTTGGCGCAACATGGCAACGCTTTACCAATCCTCGTGAGCCGCTTGAACAGTTCTACCTTTATGATGCAGGAGTTGTGGCACTTAGTAAGCCAAACAACTTGTCGACATTGACGGTGTATTCTTACCAAGGGCAGGAAAAAGTGATACTGCCATTGGAACACGATGGTAATGTCGCTTGGCTAAGCACATTGGGCGATTTTGAATCAAACAAAATTCGTATCCGAAGCATGTCGATGACTACGCCTCCTCAGTGGGAAGAGTTCGATGTAAAAACGCTGAATAAATCCTTGTACTCTCAAGATGCTTACCAAGACTTTGATAGTCAGCGTTATGTATCCCAACGTATTTTTATTAAGCACGACGGCGTTTCTGTCCCGGTCTCTTTGGCGTATCGCAAAGACAAATTGCACCCACAATCTCCTGTGATGATTTACGGTTACGGCGCGTATGGTTTTACGATGAAACCGTACTTTATGCCTCAGGTTATCAGTTTACTCGACCAAGGTGTGATTTACGCTATCGCCCATGTCCGTGGCGGTGGGTACTTTGGCGATGAATGGCACGAGCAAGGCCGTGGTGTGCGAAAAGCCAATTCTATTGGTGATTTTGTCGCGGCCGCGAAGGCGCTGCAAACATTCGAACGTGGCAATAGAGAGGTTTTCGCCATCGGTTCTAGTGCTGGTGGTACGTTGGTGGCCGGAGCGGTTAATCAAGATCCTAAATTGTTTTCAGGTGTCGTACTTAAAGTGCCTTTTGTTGATGTGGTTGCAAGTATGTCGGATACCTCACTTCCGCTTACCACACAGCAGTATGGCGAATGGGGTAACCCAACCAAACCTGAACAATTGGCGTTAATGAAGGCGTACGATCCGATTCTCAATATCCATAAAAACGCTTACCCACCCATGTTGGTTCAAGTCGGTTTAATTGATCAGCGCGTGCCATATTGGGAAGGCGCAAAGTATCTGGCTAAAGTTTCAGCGTTAAGTGAGCGCAACGGGCCGTACTTGTTGCAAACTGATTTTAATTCGGGCCACCAAATGGACCCACGACAAGCGCAAGAACAACAAGCAAAAGAATACGCATTTCTACTATCACTCATTAAAACATCTAAAGCGGAGCAGTAAATGAAGCTTACCCCAGTGTCAGCGGCAGTACTTTCGGTACTTGCTGCCAGTCAAGTGCACGCCGAATCTAAGGTTTTCTCAATGGAAGAGGTGGTGGTAACCGCCAATAAAATCGATCAGCCATTGTCAAAAGTGGCAGGTAGTGTCGCGGTTATCACAAACGAGCAAATCGAAGAAAGAGGCGAGACCGAGCTATATGACGTGCTGCGTAACGAACCTGGTGTAAGTGTGACGGGCGGTGCAGGACGTCCGCAAAACATTACCATCCGTGGTATGACGGGGAACCGCATTATGATCGTTCGTGATGGCATTCGTTCTGCGGATGGCTTCGGTGCGAATGACATTAATGATGCAGTTGGGAGAGATACTTTTGATTTATCCAATTTTGAATCGCTGCAAATCATTAAAGGGGCAAGTTCTTCGGTGCATGGCTCTGGCGCGATCGGCGGTGTGGTGATTTTAGAATCCAGTCAGCCGGGTGATTTCTTAAAAGACAAAGACTTCTACACCGATGTTTCCGGTACTTACACCGATATCAGCAACAAGTACAAAGGCACGAGTAATCTAGCTTTTCGTTCCGGTGATACAGAGAGTTTGTTTAACGTTTCATACTGGCAAGGACAAGAGACACGTAACTTTGATGAAGATTTGTATAACCGCGACCTCGATGGTTACAGCGGTGCTTATACGATCAACCACTTTTTCAATGAAGAGGTGATGTTGAAAGCCAAAGCGGAACTCTACACCCAGAACCAAGAGCGTTTGGAGGGTTCACCGTCCATTCAACCTGATGGAATTTGGCATATTGAAGACTTTGCTGAGGATGAAACCACAGAAGAGTACAGCGCTTATATTGGTGCAGAGGTGACTCCGATTAATCCAACTTGGTTCGAAGAGTTGGATACCAAAGTTTACTGGCGTCACACCGAAGTGGTGGAAGACACCAACCGTTTAATGCGCCAAGTGGATCACAATGGTTTGATCACCAAGCGTCGCGAGCTGGAACACAAAACCTTCATTGACGAAACAATTGGCTTCCGTGGCGATTTCACCAATACGATTTATGCAGCAAATGCTGAGCACCAATTGGCTTACGGTGTTGAGCTTTCTACAGACTATTACGAGCGCACAGATAGCGATTCCAAGATTGATTGGAACGGGGTAACGCCTTCGACCAAACAACCTTTCGCTCCTGCTCGTGCTTATAACATTGGCTTGTATGTTCGAGACATGGTGGAACTGGATAAATGGACCATCACAGGTGGCCTACGCTTTGATGCGCACCGTCTCACGCCAGACGGTGCGGGTGAAGTGGGCGGCTTCCCATTAAAAGATATGGATAGCTCAGAGGTATCTCCAAGTCTGTCGGTTTCTCGTGAAGTATTTGCCAACAACATTGCTTATGTATCTTATAACCATGGTTACCGTGCTCCGGAATACGATAAAGCGTATGGCTTCGTAAGCCACGACTTTGTGCCGCTCACGCCGTTTGTCATTGCACCAAACATGGATCTAGAGGCTGAAACTTCCGACTCATTTGAAATCGGTAACAAGTTCGATAACGGTCGTGCGTATGTCTATGCGTCTTTGTTCTACAACAAGTTTGAAAACTTCATCGACGTTGTGACCACGGGCTTTGACTCAAGCAATGGTAATTACATTAAACAATACCAAAACCTCGATGGTGTCGAGACGTATGGTGCAGAGCTTTCTGCGGGTTACGCGATCACTAAGCGATGGAACATCAGCACCAAGTTTGGTTACGTAGATGGCAAAGACGCGGAAGGTGAATACGTTCGAAGCATTACGCCATTCGAAGGTAACGCTCAACTGAAATACGCCAACCAAGACTTCAATGCTTACGTGACTTGGAACTGGGCCGCGGCAATGGATCGCGTTCCTAAATGCCAGACCACGCTTGGCCTAGCGACAGATTGCGCGCAGACAAGTGCGTGGAATACGTTTGATATTGGCGCAACTTACCACGTTTCCAAAGACCTTCGTGTTAGCGCAAACATCATCAACCTGTTCGACAAAGAATACATCCGATACCAAGACGTAGCGGGTATCGCTGAGGAAAGTAAGCGTTACTCAACTGAGCCAGGGCGCTACTTCACGCTGACTGCAAAATACGAATTCTAGGACGAAATCATGAAGCTAAAACCATTGGCGTTTTCACTGCTTATTGCATGTACCCCTGCGGCGCTGGCTGCAGAGTGGGATTATCCCTCAACGGATTCTGTGGTGACCAATGAAGCGCAAGCGAAAACTTATCTAGACAGCCACTACTCAGAAGCGGGTGAGTTTAAGTTCCGTTACAAAACCCAGTCTCAGCTTGGTGAGCATTACAATTTTGATGTTTGGGTAAACGGTGAATATCAAGCACAGCGCACCTTAGTAGTAACAACTGATAAAAATCATCACGTTGTGCGAGTGTTTAAGAGCCTTGAAGATACGATCATTCGCAACGGTAAACCAACGGTTGCAATGGAATTGGAATCACCTCGCCAACTGCAAGCACAAGAGCCACCTGCTTTGAGCTCTGGAAGTCTGGTTAATGTTGAGGTTGCTTTATTCAACCCAGATCTTCGCACCATGCAACAGCAAGCGGCACCAGAATCGACGTGGTCAGCACTGTCTGATTACCCTCAGCCGATCGAGTACGTCACCAAGTCGATTGAGGTTTTAAAGTCCGGCGGTAAGTTCTACCTCTCTAACCCAAGATTAAAGCAAGTGGATGCGACGGGTTTATTTGCAGCCCCAGCACCTGGTGAAGCGCCTGTACTCGATACGTTGGACTTCCTCAGCGCAGAAGGGGTTCAAGCATTTGACAGTGTTGATGAGATGCAAAGCACCGAGTTTGGTGACAATGCGTTCCCACAGTTGATGGCTTTTTATCATCTTGATAGCTCGATCCAATATCTGACAAGCCTGACTTACGACTTGTTTGACGAACCGCTTCGTTTTGACGCTCGCGGTTTATCAAAAGATAACTCTACTTACTATTACGGTCCGAAAGCACTCATGCTGGGTGTCGGTGGTGTTTCTCCGGATGCAGTCGATGCTGATGTCGTGATACACGAGCTTGGGCATGGCATTCATTACCAAATCGTACCGGATTGGGCGTACGGTCACACTGGTGCTATCGCAGAGGGTTTTGCTGATTACTGGGCGGGCAGCGCGAGCTACCGCATTCAATATTTGGATGCTTCGCGTCGTGGTCAAGAATTCGAGTTAGATACGGTGTTCAACTGGGACGGTGTGTTCGGAACACGCAAAACAACTCGTAGCTTATGGAACCAAAGAGCACGTTACTTCGAGAGCTCAGAGTATCCAGCGCACGTCAGTGTGGGCGGTGAACTAGGTGACGAGCTATGGTCAACGCCGCTGTTTCAAGCGCTTAAAGCATCGGTTGAACGATACGGTGATGATACCGATAACGTGTTCCGCGAGTTTGACGCCATTGTACTTGAAGGTATGTACGGCATTGGTCGTGGCGTGAAAATGCATGATCTGGCGGAATCGACCGTGTTTGCCGCAAACACCTTGTTCCCAAATAAAAACTACGCCCAATTCCTGACGGACAGCTTCAACAGACACAACTTACTTAAAGCGCCTCTTCGTGTTCGCTATGACGCTCGATACATCGCACAAGGTCAAGACGTTGGTTTGAGCCTGAGCCAAACTGGCCGTGAAGCGAGCATCAAAGGGCAATGGCAGCTAAACAACGCATCTGTTTTCGACTTTGATGAAACGCTTTCTGACTCGACCTCAATGAAGGTGGCGTTACCAAGCGGTCTAACATGTGGCACGCAATTCGATTCCTCTATTTCATTGGATTATCAATTTTCTGAAGGCCTAAAGACTCACCAGTGGAGTGAAAAGGTGATGCTGGTTAATGGTACGCCAGAGCTCGATATCCAGCCTCAACCAGTGAACTCCGCTTTGCCGGAACAGGGCGACAGACTGTTCTCTCAGACGCTATCGGACAAGTCACGCACGATTGATGATTCGTTTGCGGTTTACCTGAACATCGAACATGACTCACTGCAAGATCTGCAAGTGACGCTAGTGTCTCCACAAGGCAAATCGGTCGTGCTACTTAGCCATCAATCAAGCAATACCAAAGGATTTAAAGGTTACTTCACCGCTCAGTATGACGAGGAGTTACAAGCACTTGTCGGTCAACCGAGTTGGGGTACTTGGCGTCTCGAAGTGTCTGACCGCGTGTCAGGGAACTCTGGGGTGTTGAAAGAGTGGGGTGTGAGTCACTTTGCTCAGTATCAGTGTAGTGCTGATACCACTAAAGAAAGCAGTGGCGGTGGTTCAGGTGGCAGTGGTTCGCCTTGGACCTTGTTAGGACTTTTCCTGCTTTCAATGGTGAGAGTGATTCGCTCTCGTTAATTAAAATCAAAAGAAGATAAAATCTATGAAGTTTCAATATTCTTTCGTTGCTATGTCACTAGCCCTTGCTGGCTGTGGCGGAGGTTCTGGTGGTGACACGTCGGCACCGACCTATGATGTAGCTGGCACCATCGTTTCTGCAGGTACACTTCTTGATACGCCAGTATGTATCGATTTAAACCAAAACTACGTTTGTGATTCCACTGAACCGAGTGCTAAAACGGATAATGCCGGTAAATTTAGCCTGACTTCAAGCGACAAAAACGTACTAACCAGCACCATTCTTGCTCAAGTTGATCAAGGTTCAAACCAAACGTTGCGTCTTGCGGCTCCGGGTCAAAATTTAGCAACGGGTAACACGGTCAATGGTGTAACAACGTTGCTCGCGGGTCTTGTAATTGACGGTAAAACCGTTGCTCAAGCTGAAGAGATTGTGAAAGCGCAACTCGCCGATGCCGGCGTTTCTCTTTCTGGTACGGTGATGTCTAACGCAGAAGCTAGCGAGCTAGACAAGCTAGAGCAAAACACGGTTGTGCTATTAGCTGCGATGCAACCAAAGCAAATGACCCAAGGCGTAGCGCTGCTTGCTCAAAATCTTAGCTTTCAAGGTAAATCGTTGGCCTCTGATCTTCTGTCTGAAGCGGAAGTAAGTGCATTTGCTGAAGAAATTGTAGCGGTTGCTGAACAAACGGTTGGTAGTAACGATACGGGCGCCGTTCTTTATTTTGCTGAAGGAGCAGCAGACGTTGCTGAGGTTCAAGCGTCTTACCCTGGTCAAGATGCAGAATACGGCTTCGACAAAGAGGACAAGCAAACGTCGACAGGCGCTGGCTTTAAGTTCGTTAAGCTAGATTCACAAGGTGCAGCTTTAGCTGCAGATGCGACTGAGTGGGCTTGTACTATGGACGAGCGTACTGGTCTTGTTTGGGAAAACAAAAGTGCGGATGCGAGCTCAGTTCAATTTAAAGATCGCCTATTTGCGTTTGAGTCTGAAACATTTAAGCCATTTAGCAAAGATGTAGAGCTTGCAGGTTGTAAAGACGCTGGTGATGAAGTTTGTACCACTAGCCAATATGTTCAGTACATAAACAAACAATCGTTATGTGGAATCACTGGTTGGCGCTTGCCTACTTACCGTGAGACTTATGACTTACTAGACTTTGGTGAACAAACACTGTTTGCTCCGAACGATGAATATGCAAAATACAACGTCTATGGTTTTAATGTTAAATACTTTCCACAGCAAACCATAGGTAGCCCTTATTTAGGATATGGTGCGTTTTGGCATAGCGACTTTAAGTTTACGAATGCATCATCACAACTTATTGATGGCGAGATTTATTTCCCTGCGATTGTCTCCCGGGGCAAAGATAGAGGCACTATTTCATACGTCGAGATTCGATCAAGCAACACAAGTGCGGGTGCCGATGATTCTTACCAATTCCCAATCCGTCTAGTCGCAGTTAAGGGGCAATAAGATGAAGAAATTAATAACTGTACTATCTCTTACTTTGGCTTCTCAAACTGCAATAGCTGCACAAGAGTGTTCTACTGACTTTGCTAAAACGGCACCTAACACGCGTTATACATATTCTGAGAGCGGTACCGTAACTGACCTGAAAACAGGTCTAACATGGATGCGCTGTCCAGTTGGTATGACATGGAATGTAGGAAACCAAGAATGCCAGGGGACGCGATCTACAATGTCATGGCAACTCGCTCTCTCCACAGCCAAACAAATTCGTAATAAGGACGGCAACCATCCTCTTCACAATTTTGCTGACAAAAAAAATTGGCGACTAGCAAATATCAAAGAGCTAGTATCTCTAACTGAGCGAGCTTGCCACAGCCCAGCCATAAATAGTACAGGGTTTGCTAGCGGCTATAGTCTGAAAGATGGAGATGATGTTCTAGGGCGTTATGTCTGGAGCAACACACCTAATGGCGACGGTAAGCATGTTGCAACTTTTGATACGACTAATGGTGAGGTTTTCAATAGAGATCCGTTAAACTCAAGTTTCAAAAGCTCTCTCTTGTTAGTGACAGATGAATAATAATTATTACGTTAATAAGGGTTGATAGCTTTGCCTTTATGATAGGCTCCGCCAGTGCGGAGCTTTTTCTTTTCTAACCTTTGGAACTTATCGTGTTGAGCAGAGTATTTAAACTTGGAACTGCTTAAGCTGATGTTTTTGGTTTTCCGCTAAGCCAGACAGTTCTTGCGCTGCCGCGGCTGATTGAGTGATCCCAGTGACGTTCTGGCTCACTAGTTCATAGATGTTCGTTAAGTTGTTGTTGATATCAGCCGTGACCTGTTTCTGCTCTTCTGATGCGGTCGCAACTTGAGTGTTGATTGAGTTCAGATCGGCGATAGCATTACTGATATTAGCAAGTGATTGGCTAACTTCTTGTATCAGAGCTTGGTTGTCTGACAACATGGCTAAGCTGGAATGCATACTTTCATTTGCGTGACCAGATTGTTGCTGTAGCTCTTCTATAATGGTTTGGATCTCTTTGGTGGACTCCTGAGTTCGCGCTGCCAGCATACGTACTTCATCGGCCACTACCGCAAAGCCTCTGCCACTTTCGCCCGCTCGTGCAGCTTCAATCGCTGCATTCAGTGCAAGTAGATTCGTTTGCTCAGAAATACCTTCAATCACTTCGATCACGCGACCAATGTGTTCTGATTGATCTTTTAGCGAAGTCACGACGGCAGCGGCTTCGTTAAGTTGTTCCGCCATCTTTTCACTTGCGCGAGTACTTTCCCCAAACATGCTTATACTTTGTGAGGTTAACGTACGTGCTTGATTTGATGCACTATCGGCTTCTTGTGCATTGGTCGATACTTCAGCTGCGGTCGACTCTAGCTGATTGATCGCCGAGGCTACTTGCTCAACTTCTTGCTTTTCTTGATCCGAGTTGACGCTGCTTTGAGTCATAACAGTTGCTAACTCGGTTGATGCTGATGCCACATCTTCACTAATGCGAACCAATGCGCTTACAGTTTCACGCAGTTTTTCTATGGTCTGGTTTACATCCCGAGCCAACTGAGACACTTCGTTTTTCCCGATGGCTTCGGCCTTAACTAGTAGGTTTCCCTTCGCGACTTCCTGCATCGTTACTTGAAGGTTACGAATCGGCGCAACGATGTAGCTGGCGAGTACCCAACTAATAAGTGAAGCGGCACTCAAGATCACCGCAAGCGAGACGGCGCTGTAAGTTAGCGTGGTTGAATGTTGTTCGCCATTCGTTTCGACTTCATCGGTGACGATTTGATTCAATTGTTTAGATAGTTTGTCGATGGCGTTGATCATCGCTTCGCCAGCTAATCGATACTCAGCCATTGCAGATTCGTACTTTTGATTGAAATCAGAGGTGGTGTAATCAGAAGAGTGTTTAGTGGTGAGCAGAGGTGTCATGGTAACGCGAGTGAAATCAACATAGTGATTCATGGCTTTACGCATAGCATTGACTTCATTTTGAACGCCAGGGAGATTGTCGATGGAGTTAAGAAAATCGCGGTTTTTGTTTTGTCGCTCAGAAAGCTCTTGGTTGAGAGACTGAACATCTTCGGCTCTAAATAGACTATAAATGGCTTTGATGCGCATGGCGTAAGTGTTGTCTACGATGCCGCTAAGTTCCTCTTTGTGAATGATTAGCTTATGGGTGGAAGCCGAAACCTTATTGAATGCTTGATCGAGTTTACCGATTCCGACACTCAGTCCAATGATGAGTAATATAACTGTGAATAGAACAGGCAGAAAAACCTGAAGTTTAATAGAAAGCGTACTAAGAAATTGACGCATGAGATTGACCCTCTATCGGTTTGATTATTATCTTTTTTATAAATAAGCATTTCGATTTTAATTGTTACATTTGCCAAATCAATGAGTTACTCATATCTAATTGTTATGAAATGTACCAAAATCGATGGGGTTATCATCTTGAACATGAGGCAACTTATAAAAACGTTACGTTCAAATTGAGAGAGGGATAAGTCGCGGAATTAATAGTTAGAAATGACAACGTGTCATAGAGGGTTCAACTAAGTGAAACACAACTGTCATATTCAAATTCTAAAGTGAGCACCGTTCAAGTGAAACACAACGGCAATAAAGCCACTTAAGGAAATTGTGATGAAAAAGACAGTAATCGGTGCAATCGCACTTCTAGGCGCAATGGCAGTGACTCCTGTTTCTGCTAAAGAAACTATCTCTGCAGTGGGTTCTAGCAGCGTAACTCCACTGATGGAAGTTTTCTCTGAAACGTACATGAAGAAGAACCCTAACGTATTTATCGAAGTTCAAGGTCCTGGTTCTTCAGCTGGTGTAAAAGCAGCGAAAAATGGTTCAGCAGACCTTGGTATGTCTTCTCGTAATCTAAAAGACTCTGAAAAAGAATCAACACTAATCGAAGAAGTGGTTGCTCGTGATGGTATCGCAGTGGTTGTTAACCCACAAAACAAACTGCCAGGTCTAACAGCCGAGCAAGTGACTGCAATCTACAAAGGCGAAGTATCAAACTGGAAAGAAGTCGGTGGTGCAGACAAGCCAATCGTAGCCATTACTCGTGACACAGCTTCTGGTACTCGTGGCGCATTTGAAGACATCATGTCTCTAAAAATGAAGATTTCTGGTAAGAAGGTATCAGCTATCTCTCAACGTGCTCAAGTTGCAAACGGTAACGGCGCACTGAAAACAATGGTTGCATCTAACCCATACGCAATCGGCTACATTTCTCTTGGTACTGTAGACAACACTGTTAATGCGCTAGCAATCGACGGCGTTGATGCAACGGTAGCTAACGTTAAAAACGGTTCTTACAAAGTAGCGCGTCCATTCCTTGTTCTTTACAAAGAAGGCAAGCCATCAACAGAAACGCAAAAATTCCTAGACTGGATGCTAACTGACGAAGCGCAAGCGCTAGTTGACCAAAAAGGTTACATCTCAGTTAACTAATCCCATCGGGACTCTAAAGTTTGCTCAGCCCAACGTTTCGGGCTGAGCCTTTTCTATCCATTGTGTTCAACGGCATTGCCCAGAACCGTGAGATTTTTAAATGACCATCGCAACAAATAGTGAAAAGCTTATGAATACTGACGCTAGAGCTATCAGCAAGTCAGGCCTACGCGAGAAGCGTCGTGTAGACTGGAAAGAGCGCATCTTCCACGGCTTGTTCCTAACGAGTGCCGTAATCGGCATTGTTTCATTGGCCGTTATTGCATACTTCATCGTTCGAGAGAGTATTCCGGCATTCCAAGAAGCAGGCGTATCGGGCATTGTCTTAGGACAAAACTGGTTACCACCTGCGCTTTACGGTGTCGCCACCATGATTGTGGCATCTATCGTATCGACGGCTGGTGCTGTCATTGTTGGGGTTCCAATTGGTGTTCTGACCGCCATTTTTATCGCTGAAATCGCACCAAAGCGATTAGCAGACATCATCCGTCCAGCGGTTGAGCTGCTAGCCGGTATTCCTTCAGTGGTCTACGGTTTCTTCGGTCTGGTTATTATCGTTCCATTGATTCAGAAGGTATTTGATGTACCTGCAGGTAATACTATCCTTGCCGGTATCATTGTTCTTGGTGTGATGATTCTACCAACGGTAATTACGGTATCTGAAACGTCTATCCGCGCTGTCCCTCGTACTTATAAAGAAGGTTCTTTGGCACTGGGCGCATCGAAAATCTACACCATCTTTAAGTTGCTCGTTCCAGCGGCTCGCTCAGGCATCATGACAGGTGTGATACTGGGTATCGGTCGTGCGTTGGGTGAGACCATGGCGATTATCATGGTTATGGGTAACGCGCCGGCAATGCCAGAAGGCATCCTTGATTCGGCTCGTACACTAACTGCAAACATCGCTATTGAAATGTCTTACGCAAGTGGTGTTCACGCGAACGCACTTTACGCTACAGGTGTAGTACTTCTGGTCTTCATCATGTCGTTGAACGCTGTACTACTGTACCTAAACCGAGAAAAAGCGAAGTAATCGCTCGTTAAAGGTGACTTTTATGGATCGCGCAAAACTGAAAAAAGCACGCCAGTTCAAAGATAATGTCTTTAACGCATTTGTCTGGATCTCGGCAGCACTAACGGTAGGTTTTTTGTTCTGGATTATCTGGTACATCCTATCAAACGGTCTACAACACGTAGATTGGAACTTCATTACTGATAACTATACGCGCACAGGTGAAGAGCACGGTATCTTCCCAATGATTGTGGCGACCATTTACATGGTTATCGCTTCTATCGCAGTGGCAGCGCCACTCGGTATCATGACGGCAATCTACTTGACCGAATACGCGAAAGTGGGCAGTCGTTTGGTGAAAATCATCCGATTCTGTACCGAGTCATTGGCGGGTATCCCGTCGATCATTTTCGGCCTGTTTGGTATGACTTTCTTCGTGGCGATTCTTGGCCTTGGCTTCTCGATTCTATCGGGTGCATTGACGCTAAGTATCCTAATCCTGCCAGTGATCATCCGTACAACGGAAGAAGCGCTGATGGCAGTGCCACAAACTTACCGTGAAGGCTCTTATGGCCTCGGTGCTTCTAAGATTTACACTATCTGGCGTTTGATTCTTCCAAGCGCAATGCCAGGTATCTTAACCTCGGTCATTCTAAGTATTGGTCGTGTCATTGGTGAGTCTGCTCCAGTATTCCTGACAGCAGGTATGGTTGCACGTATTCCGGATTCTTTATTGGATTCAGGTCGTACGCTAACCGTTCACCTATACAAACTGACTACCGAACTGTTTACCGTTGAAGAATGGAATCAGGCTTACGGTACGGCAACAGTGCTTATCGTAGTTGTTCTCTTGATCAACATGGTAACGAAACTGATTGCTAGACGTTTTAACACCGCAACTTACTAACAACACTAATTAAGAACGCACGTTAAAAGACACGAATTCAAGAATTAAGAGATTAAGACAATGAACAAATTTGATATTGAAAACCTAGACCTATTCTACGGTGACAACCAAGCACTGAAATCGATCAACTTACCAATTCCAGTTCGCCAAGTAACTGCACTTATCGGCCCGTCAGGTTGCGGAAAATCAACGCTTCTACGCTGTTTGAACCGAATGAATGATCTAATCGAAGGCGTGAAAATTACAGGTAAATTGGCGATGGACGGCGAAGATATTTACGGCAACATTGATGTTGCTGACCTTCGCATCAAAGTCGGCATGGTATTCCAAAAGCCAAACCCATTCCCGATGAGCATTTACGAGAACGTGGCTTACGGCTTACGTGCTCAAGGTATCAAAGACAAAAAGACAATTGATGAAGTGGTAGAGCGTTCGCTGCGCGGTGCTGCACTTTGGGATGAGGTGAAAGATCGCCTTAAATCACACGCATTCGGTCTTTCTGGTGGTCAGCAGCAACGTTTATGTATTGCACGTACAATCGCGATGGAGCCGGATGTGATTCTGATGGATGAGCCAACGTCGGCACTTGACCCAATTGCGACACACAAAATCGAAGAACTGATGGAAGAGCTAAAGAAGAACTACACCATCGTTATCGTGACTCACTCAATGCAACAGGCGCGTCGTATCTCTGACCGCACTGCGTTTTTCCTAATGGGTGAACTGGTTGAGCACAACGATACGCAAGTGATCTTTAGCAACCCTCAAGACGACCGTACTCAAGGCTACGTAAATGGTGATTTCGGTTAATCCACCGTATTTACAAGCATAACTAAATAACTATAAGCGATGGTAACTTTGCCCCTCTTGATGAGGGGCCTTTTTCTTTTTAAGTCGTAGGCTTAAAACATCTACCAACACAAAAATCTTGTAAATGAGTACAACTTTCCTCCCCAGTTTATAAAGCATGTAACTTATGTGAAACATGGCTTTAAAAGTGCTGAAGAGCTCTCGAATGTAACACTAAGTCTGATAATTTTGCGAATGACTTAACAGCTCAAATTTGAACGTATTGATTGCATATCATGGCCTAAGTAGTTTTTTATCGAGGATAAAAAAGTAGATTAGGTTGGTAGGGTGAGTTTAAGAAGTTTTACAAGAAAAGTGTCTTCAACGAGGGACCATCGGTTGCTAGCGGAGGCAATCTTTGATCATTTAGAGAGTCTGTTCTCCCCTCAAGCCCTCGCTATTTTTGAAGATCCTTCAATTAACCCTCGTCATTCGATGAGCTTCTCTCGCGGAGAGCTTTACCCAACCCAAAACTATCCTGAGACATTCTGGGAGTGGGCAAGTCAGTTTGACACCTCTGAAAGCATCATACCTCTGGCGATCAACACTTGTAACTGGAATCACACCCGAGATTTAGGCGGTGATAGTTACATCATGATGCTCGACAACACGCCTATCAAACGTACCTACCTACTGATTCAATCTGTACATGCTCGCACGGCACATAATATCTATGAAGAAAGTTACGACGCAATGCAACTCGCAGCGGCGCGTTGGCAATGTATTCGTGCTGAAAAAAATGCCTCGAAAGAGATCAGGCACAGAGATATTCGTGAAGCGCAATATGTTGATGAGATTAGCCAACGCGAGCGCTTTATCGAAAATATGAAGTTAGTTCAGCAAGTTGCACTCGAAATCTCTAATCCTGATTCTTTAAAGGACTTGTACTACAAAGCCGTCGAAGCGTTACGTGAACGACTTGGGTTTGATCGCTCTACACTGATGCTTCTCGATATGAAAAAGCGCAGCTTCAGTGGTACATACGGCACGGATGAGTCAGGAATTACGATTGATGAATTTCACACACAATACGATTTACACCAACTTAGCGAGGAGTATATCACCGCGTTATCTAGCCTCGAGAGCAACTTAGTTATTGTAGAAGACGCGCCAATATACACAGCAGGCAAGGTCATCGGGCAGGGCTGGAATGCGATGTTGATTTTACGCGATGGCAATGAACCGTTTGGGTGGTTCGCGCTAGATAACTTTATTCATCGTAAGCCGATAACGGCATATCAAAAACAGATGTTGGACTCGTTTGGTTCACTCTTCTCTCAAATTTACATTCGTAAGCGCCAAGAACAAAACGTACGCATGCTGCATTCAAGCATGGTTGAGTTATCACGTTGCACTACTGTCAGTGGAGTATGCAAATCGGCCGTCACTTTCGCCATTAAAAATCTTGGTATTGATCGAATGGCGGTGTTTTTAACTGATGAAAATTGCTCTTACATGCAAGGAACGTGGGGTACCGATATTCAAGGTAATGTGGTGGATGAATCTTACTTCTTTGGCGAAACCCAAGATTTCTCTCTTATAAATCTGGCTCGCTCAATGCCAAACGAAGTCGCATTTGAAGAATCAGTGCCTATTTATCATGACTGTAATATTGTTGGCTTTGGTTGGGCTGCGATGACGGTATTGACTTCAAATAGCAGTGGTCCTATCGCCTTTATCGCTGTTGATAATTTGCTGACACGTGCGCCCTTAACTTCTCAGTTACGTGAAGTGATTCGTATGTTCGCGTCCAGCTTAGCTGAAGTATTGCAACGTACTCAAGCTCAAGAGGCGATTCGCGAACTAAACGAAAACTTAGAGCTGGAGGTTCAGAACCGAACAAAAGAGTTAGAGGAAGCCAATCGACAGCTTGAGGTACTTTCTAAGCTCGATCCTTTGACGCGTCTTGGTAATCGCCGCATGTTAGAACATGTGATGCAAAAATATTGTGCCCTAGAGTATGAAGACGACATGTCGTTTGGCCTGATCCTGATTGATATTGACCATTTTGGCTTATTCAATAATCACTATGGTCATCTCGAAGGCGATATCGCATTGATGCGAATTGGCTATATCTTGGATCATCATACCAAAGGTGAAGATGAAGTTTTTTGCCGTATCGGAGGTGAGGAGTTTGCATTGCTCATGATTGGTTCTGAGCAAGAGGAGGTTCGACTGAGAGCAGAGTGCATTCGTCAGTGCATCGAGGGCGAGGGGATAAAGCATCGACATAACCCAGAAGGGGAGTTACTTACCGTTTCAGTCGGTTACTCCTGTTATAAAGCGAAAGGCAAAGACTTTAATTTCGACCATTTATATCAGTTGTCGGATAAGGCACTCTATCAAGCGAAGAATCATGGGCGAAATTGTGTAAGGCGATACGAATACGAGCCCCAAGTGTTTGTTAAGTGAGTGATGTTCATAAGAGCAACTTGATAGGGAAGGGGGCGGCGGTTGGTGCTCTAGATAAAACCGCTAAAGCAAATTTGGCCGGATAAGAGAATTGGCAGCTCATGAGAGCTGCCATTGTTATCTAGTTATTTATAGCTTTTCGAGCTGGTGGTCGGTTTTTGTTACGTTTGCTTTGCCAAGGTTTTGAATTTTCGCTAGCAGCGAATCAGGGCTCCAAGGTTGTTGGTTAGCACTAAAATACGCTTGATTCATGGCATTAAGCTCTTGCTTAATTGCTTGTACGTCGCCAGGGTTTAGCCTGTCTTGATGAGTGGTTAAATACTCATTTACAGAGCGTTCAATTTTCGCAGCATCGCCCTCTTCGATGACTTTTTTTAGCGCGTCGATGCAAAGTGGTTGTTCAGTATTTGAAACCGTTCCACTCGCTGTTATTGACCGCTTTTTCCATGCCCAAATAGCGATTCCCAATGTCATTATCCAAAGCCCTAGGAAAACAAAGGTTAATGTTCGCCAGAGACTGTTTACATCGCCGCTTGATTCAGGACTAGGGGCTGACACTAAAGGCGCTGAAAGAGGCGATTCCGGCAACGTGATTAGCCCAGTGTCATTTTTCTCTACGTCTAATGTTAGCTCTGGTAACGTTGTTTTCTTCGCTTCATCATTTTGACTGTCCCACCAGTTCAAGTCGTATCCTGGTAAGGTATATTTCCCGGCCTCTGTAGGAATAATGACTTGCTTCACCGTCATGGTAACGGTGCCATCTCTCGCGCTATCGAACTTAGGTTGTTCGGGATACACGCGCAGTGAACTCGGGTAACTAATATTGACTCGTGGCAGATATTCGGCTTGTGTACCGCGAGCCTTAACTTGAATGGTTCGAGTGAGTGAAGAGCCTTGTTTTACTGTGTTGATCGCGTTAGTCGACAGTAGATTACCTTGATCGTCTTGCCAGCTCTGTGTCATTTCTAACGCTGAAGCAGGAAGCCATTCACCTTTAAATTCGCTCGGAATCGGTTTGACCGTGATTGGCATGCGTTCCGCTTTGGTGTTGATAGGCATTATTTTGGTTGAGCCCGTCAAGCTGTCGCCATAAATATAAGAACCGGTCAGTTTAGGACCTATCAAGGTATAAGTGCCTGGTTGATTGGCCGTTAAGCGAAACGACTGCTCTATGACCGCTACTTCTAACCCATTTAAGATCTTCTGTCTTTGTTGTAAGCCACCCAGTGCCTCAAGCTTCATGCCTTTAATCTGCGGAGGTACTATTTGCGGGTTATCTAGGCGTCGAGTGTCCGCTTTAATTAGAAGTTGTATACGTAATGTTGCAGATTGCTGAGGGTAGAGCGTACTGTTGTCGACCGTAATATTGAAGCTAAATAGATCATCAAGATTGGGGTCTGTTTGGCTCGCGTTGACACGCAGTTTGATCGGCTCCGTTCTCATACCATCAGCGGAAAAACTTGGAATAGTCAGAACACCTTCTTTCATTGGTGCAATTGAGATACTCCACTCGGTACGCACTGATTTTCTTCCGTTAATGTTATTGCTAGAGCGGCCATAACGAGGTTGACCTAAGAAGAAGTCTTTCTCTAGAACACTGAAGTCGATTGAGTCTGAGCTGAGCTCAGTATCTGAAATGATTCTGAGGTTAATCACTTCATTCTTGGCTACTTGTGTTTTATTCACACTAGCTTGAAGTGTCTGTGCCATCACCGAGAAACTGGATATTAGGCTGGCCACAAAAATAAAGACCAGTTTTACGCCTTTGTTCATCACAGGCTTACCACTCCTTTTGAGATTGTTGTGGAGGTTGTTTTTGTTGCGCTTGAAGTTGCATTTGCGCACGGATCAAAAAGCTTGGGTCGCGAGCACTTTCTACTGCTTCTAGTCGACGGAACTCAGGATCATCCTGATGCATTTTTTCGGGATGCGCTTTAGCCTGTATTGGTTCACCTTGATCCTTCACTTGCTTGTCATCTCGTTGCGGTTGATGTTGTTCCGTTTTTTGTTTTTCTTTTTTATTTTCAGAATCTTGCTGATTTTGTGACTGTTGTCCTTGCGCTTCTTTCCCTTCGTTTTGAGACTTTTGTTGCTGTTGCTGTTGCTGTTGCTGTTGCTGTTGCTGTTGCTGTTGCTGTTGCTGTTGCTGTTGCTGTTGCTGTTGCTGTTG